>NZ_JBGFFG010000330.1:0-3857 GCF_056175765.1 Pseudoxanthomonas sp. LjRoot204_2
CCGGTGTACTACACGCGCGCATTGACGCGGTCTTTGCGACCACGGCGCGACACTGCACACGTGGTCGATGCCGCAGCAGCGGCCTGCCGGATCCAGGTGAAACAGCCACGGCGGCCACAAGGGTACCGTTGTGCGAAGCCCTAGCTTCGCCCAGCTTGGCTGCAAGTGCGTCCCCGTCGAAGGATCGCTGGCGCGGTACCCTCTTCCCGAACGGATTCCCCGCTCGCCCACGCCGTCCCCTTCTCCCCGCGAGGCGGGGAGAAGGTGGCCGAAGGCCGGATGAGGGGCGAGAGCGGTACGTCAGGCATCGTGGCCGCCACCACCGCCGCCATCACGCCCACGGTGCACATCGGCACGAGCGCGGGCGCACTCCCTTCGCACTGGCGTCTGGCGCGCAGCACGCGCCGACGGCCCAGGTCAGGCGACACGCGCCTCATACGTTCGGCGGCAACGGGGTGCGCACGCGCGGCACGACATCGACCGGCAGCGCCAGCGACTGCAGCTGGCAGAACGTCGCGTCGTAGGCCGCTACCTCCTCCTGGCACTGGCACAACGCGCGGAAAGGATTGCGTGCGGACAAGGCCTGGGCGGACGCGCGCAAGCGGTCGCCGTCGGGATGGGTCTGCACCAGCGCGGCAACCCACACGGTGAGGGCTTCCAACTGGCCGGTGGTGCGGGCGTCGCTGGCGTCCAGGCGGTCCAGCAGGGTGTGCAGATGATGCTGGAATACGACAACATGGGGCAGGTATCCTCGGGTGATTACCGTCGCCTGGCCCCTGTTCCAGCGTATCGGTCTCCCTACGTCACGCACGCCCTACCTGCATCCGGCCACGCGGAAACGGCCGGAGTCATGTGCCGTTCGGGGACACATGACGTCCGGCCTATGCGCGGTGTCGTATCAGCCGCGCAGATCGACGTCGGCGACCTTGTCCTGGTAATCCTCCTTGGGATCGACGCCGAACAGCAGCTTCACGCCCGCAAGCAGGCTGTGCTCGTTGAGCCAGATTTCCGCATGCTCGGCATCGAAACGCAGCAGCGCCAGTTTCGGATCATCCTTGCCGTCCTCGTACCACGCGGCGATGAAGGGGTTCCACAAGCGCTCGATCACCGCACGGTCATCGTCGCGCACCAGCGAGCCCTGCAGGCTGGCGAACAGGTCATGTCCCATCGACGCGAACGCGGCCACGGCGCGCTGCGGTGATGCGGTGCGCTGCGCCAGCAGGTTGTCGGTGGAGGTGAAGATCCACAACGGACCCCGACCCTCGTGCTCCAGCAGCGCCGTCATCGGACGCGTGTGGCCATCTTCGGCCCCATCCAGGCCGATCATCATCGTGCGATCGGACTTGACCGCTTTCCACAACTTCTTCTCGAGTTCTTCAGGGGTATGCATCGCGTGGCGTCCAGGTCGGTGAAGCCCCGACGCTAGGCGCAGGGCCGTGGTGCCGGCGTCAACGCAGGCACCAGCCGTCAGCGCGGCGTCATGTTTGTCGTGCAGGCGTCACGGATGGTTCGCTGGTGCATGAACGGCACCGCGCGATTTCACCCGCCGTTCGCGACGCCCCGCGCAGCCTCACCCTGCAACCCCACAGGAGACCCGCCATGACCACCTCCCGTTACCTGCTCTCGCTCGGCCTGCTGTCGGTGATGTCCGCCGCTGCCGCGCAGAACTATGGTCCGCAGGATGAAGGCCGCCGCTTCAGCGACGGCAGCAAGGTCGAATGCCGCAACGTCGAAGTGCAGAAGAACACCCGCGATCCGAAYCGCGTCGCCGGTACGGCCATCGGCGCCGTCGTCGGCGGCCTGCTCGGCAACCAGATCGGCAGCGGCAACGGCAAGAAAGTCGCCACGGTCGGCGGCGCCGTCGCCGGCGGCGCGATCGGCCGCAAGGTGCAGGGCAACAGCCAAGAGACGAAGGGCGACCGCATCGTCGAACGTCGTTGTGAGCGCGTCTATCGCTGACGGCGGTGCGCAACGCCTGAGGTGCCCGCCGGGCGCCTGCGGAGACGAGGCCGCAGGCGCCTTTTTCTGTTCGGCATTTCCGCCACCGCTCGGGCGCCGGGCTGACTAGCCGCGGAGTCCGCGCGCACGCTCGAGCGCGTTGCGTGTTGCGCGTTGTGCCGCGCCTCCCATGCGATCTGACCGAACATCACTACCTCACCCTGCCATCACCGCCGATGGCATGGAATCGACGTCCCTCCACCGCGCGAGTGATCCCATGACGCCCGGCACGCGTTCCAACCCGCACAGCGATGGCGAGAAGGCGAACACGCCCGACAAGCACCGCAACGATGATGCGACGTGGAAAGACCACGATCAGCCCGACATCCCGCACGAGGAGAAGACACCCCGCGATCCCGGACGCGATTACCCGGACGCGCGCGATACGGTGCCGCGCTGATCCCTGGCTGCCGTTTCGTCAGCGATCGGGCGGTGATGCGACCGCGAGTGCATCATGCAGGGCGTCCGCCGTGACCGGCCGAACGGCGCGCGCGCGCTCCTGACCCTGTTCCAGCAGCACGAGCGTGGGCCACAGGCGCACACCGAATGCGCGCCCGAGCGGCCGACCCTTGCCGTCTTCCACCTTGAGATGGGTCAGGCCCGGCATGCGCGCGATCACGTCGCGGATCGCGGCCTGCGCGCCCTGGCAGTGTCCGCACCAGGGCGCACCGAACTCCAGCAGCACCCTGCCCGGCATCGCCTCCACCGCGCTGCGCGTCGGCTCGGTGGGCAGGTAGTCCGCGCGGTAGGTCATGCCGCGGCGAGCGCCTGTTCGATGGCATCCAGGCGCGTGTTGGTCAGGTCCTTGCCGATCTCCGCCACGATGCGCTGCGTGGTTTCCTTGTGCAGCAACGGCCGCATGCGGCCGAGGGTGACCGGATCGGCGACTAGCACCAGGTGGTCGTACTGCTGCCGCAACGCGCCGGAGTTCAGCCCTTTCGCGAGTTGCTTGGCGAACGTGGCTTCGTCGATCTGCCGGCTGGACGACTCGCCCGGCATGCTGCCGGCGGGGCCGTCGTCGTCCAGGTTCATCAATTCGAGCAGGTCGTACTGGTGCAGCGACACCGTGCCGTTCTCGCCGCGGTTGCGGAACAGGCGCGCGCCCTCGCCGTCGGCCACGACAACCAGGGCGTCGGTGGGTAATGCCTTCATGGGATGACTCTCCTTGTGCAAATACAGGTCAGGCAGGCGCCGCGCCTCCGCAAGGAAGACGCGGCGCGATGCGGGTCGATGAATCAGTGCGGCCGCTGGCGGTCGAGCGTGAACGCGTCGGCGACGGCGTGCTTGGCGCGCTCCCACGTCAGGCGCGAGCCGGCGCGGGCGCGATCCCAACCGCGTTCCAGATCGCTGGCAAGGCTGTCGTCCCACTCGCGGTCGGCGTACTGCGCGCGGGCATAGGTGCCGTAGCGATAGGCCGAGCGGTAGTCATCGAAGTCGTCGCCGTCCTGGCGATACGGCGCGCTGTCGAAACGCTGCGCGAACTGCTCATCGCTGCGCGCGTAGGCATTGTAGGTGCGGTCCGCACGCTCCCAGGCATCCTGCAGCGCCGGGCGCGCCTGCTCCCACTCCAGACGCGATTCGCCGCGACGCTCTTCCCAGCCGGACTGCAGGCGGCGCTCGGTGTCTTCCCACGACTGCTCGGGGTACTCGCCGCGGGCCACCGCGCCGGCATGGTAGACGCCCGCGTAATCGCGCTGGAAGTCGTGTTCGTCCGAATAGTAAGGACGCGTGCGCGAGGTCTCGCGCCAGTACTCGACTTCGCTGGTGGGATCCAGCCGCTCGGCGACGCCCTTGCCCGCGGCCGCGCCGATGACGGTGCCGGCGGCGGCGCCGATCAGCGTACCGATCGGTCCGAACAC
>NZ_JBGFFG010000331.1:0-3853 GCF_056175765.1 Pseudoxanthomonas sp. LjRoot204_2
GCCCAGCTTCATGCCGAATACCGGCTTTCCCAGGGCACCGTGGCGGTGCAGCGTCTGCAGCATGAAGCCGTCGCCGCCGAGGGCGCACAGCACGTCGGCCTGGTCCGGCGCATGGCTACCATGCTCGCGCTGCAGGACCGCCAGCGCTTGCTGCGCCTCGGGCGTCGGACTGGCGAGGAAGGCGATGTGCGGATCGGACATCCGTGGCTCCGGGTCGGCGCGGGATCAGTCGGGACAACGCGCAATCAATGATGTCACGTCGAGGGCCTCGGCGATCTTGCCGGGATCGCTGATGATGAAGGCGCCGTGGTCGCGGGTCCAGTAGTCGTAGGCCAACGCCCTGACATCGGGATCGGTGATGGCGAAGCCGCCTGCGGCTTCGCGCGATTCCAGCATCCTGCGCGTTGCGTCGAAGGCTTCCACGCCTGCCTGCTGGAACAGCAGGCGGCCGCCGCCATACGTGTCATGGAGTCGCTTCTGCAGCTTCACGTTGCCGATCAGCATCGTCAGCACCGCCTCCTTCTGCGCAGGCTCCTCCGGCAGCGCATAACCGTTATTGCTGCACGCGGCATAGGCGGTGATCGCCGCCTCGGCACGCTGCTTCTCGGCCGCTGTCGGGCGCGCCGCGTCCGCGTGCCGTCGCATCCRTTGGCTCAGGACCGGGACCATGAATACCTCGCGCGCACTGTCGGCGCGCGCCCGCCCCTCGCCCACGATCTGGTCGGCATAGACCGGCTGGCCATCGACCTGCCCGATCTGCCGGCGCGGCTCCGTCGCGTCCGCCGTCAGTGCCCATGCCAACAACGCCCACGCTGCCATCCTGCGCATGCCCTGCTCTCCCTGGAAAGAAAAAAGGCGGCCCCGGGGGGCCGCCTCGATTCTAGCCAGCCTTCAGTGCCGGCATCATGCCTGCGACGCCAACTGCCCCAGTCGCTGTACCGCCACCGATGCAGTGGGATAGTCCAGCGTCTTCTGCGCCGCCAGCTCATTCAGCATGCTGAGCGTGAAGCGCAGGGCGGCATCGTCGCGACCCAGCCAGGCCTTGACCTTGGCGTCGGCATTGCCGCCCGGCAGCGAGAGCACCTGGTTGGTCAGGGTGCGCTGATGGGCGGCGAGCTCATCGCGCAGCACGCCACGGGCAACCGCGTGCCAACGGCCATCGACCTTCAGGGCCTCGATCTGATCCTGCAGCCACGGCAGGTGCAGCGCTTCACCCAAGCGGTAGTGGACCTTCGACACCTCGACCGGCTTCAACTTGCGAGCACGTGCCAGTTCGATGATGTCGCACGAGGGCTCCAGGTACGGCAACGCCGCGATCTGGCCGGCCAGTGCCGCCGGCAGGCCCTTGTCCTTCCACGCCTGCAGGCTGGCGTTGTACGCCGGACGCAGYGAATCCGGCAGCACGCCATCCGCCGCGCGGATTTCGTTGAAACCGTCGTGGTAGCGCTCGACCGCGGTGGAGATCGCCGGGATCGGACCCTGCCGGGTCAGCAGCCAGCGGGTGAAATTGCGCTGCACCTGCCAGATGACCTGCAGCGCGTCGATCTGCACCGACTCCGGCACCTTGCCGTCCAGCGCATCGATCTGGTTCCACAGCGCCCGCGCATCCAGCGTCTCGCGGGTGATGGTGAACGCCTTGGCGACCTCCGCCGGCGACCGGCCGGTGTCCTCCTGCATGCGCAGCAGGAAGGTCGCGCCCATGCGGTTGATGGTGGTATTGGTGACCGCCGTGGCGATGATCTCGCGCTTCAGGCGGTGCTTCTCCATCTCCGACGCGTACTTCTTCTGAAGCGGCTGCGGGAAGTAGCGCTGCAACTCCTTGGACAGGTAGGGATCTTCGGGAATGTCGGATTCCAGCAGCTGCTGGAACGCCACCAGCTTGGCGTACGACAGCAGCACTGACAGCTCGGGACGGGTCAGGCCCTGCCCACGCGCCTTGCGCTCGGCAAGCTCCGCATCGGACGGCAGGAACTCGATCTGGCGGTCCAGCAGGCCCTGCGACTCCAGCGTCTGGATGAAGTGCTGCTTGGAACCCAGGCGCGATACGCTCATGCGCTCCATCAGGCTGATGGCCTGGTTCTGGCGGTAGTTGTCCCACAGCACCAGGTCGGCCACCTCATCCGTCATGTCGGCCAGCAGCTTGTTGCGGGCGTCCATCGACAGTTTCTTCGCCTGCACCACGCCGTTCAGCAGGATCTTGATGTTCACCTCGTGGTCGGAGGTATCCACGCCGGCAGAGTTGTCGATGAAGTCGGTATTCAACAGCACGCCGTGCTGCGCCGCCTCGATGCGACCCAACTGGGTCAGGCCCAAGTTGCCGCCCTCGCCCACCACCTTGCAGCGCAGGTCGCGACCGTCGACGCGCAGGCCGTTGTTGGCGCGGTCACCGACGTCGGCATGGGTTTCGCTCGCGGCCTTGACGTAGGTACCGATACCGCCGTTCCACAGCAGGTCGACCGGCGATTTCAGGATCGCGCTCATCAGTTCGTTCGGCGTCATCGACTTCACGCCGTCGGCAATGCCGAGCGCGGCGCGCACTTCCGGGGTGATCTCGATGGACTTCGCGCTACGCGGATGGATGCCACCGCCCTTGGAGATCAGCTTGGCGTCGTAGTCCGCCCAGCTGGAACGCGGCACCTTGAACATGCGGTCGCGTTCCTTGAACGACTTGGCCGCATCCGGATTCGGGTCCAGGAAGATGTGGCGGTGGTCGAACGCCGCCAGCAGGCGGATGTGCTCGGACAGCAGCATGCCGTTGCCGAACACGTCGCCCGACATGTCGCCGATGCCCACGCAGGTGACGTCTTCGGTCTGGCTGTCGCGGTTCATCGCGCGGAAATGGCGCTTCACCGACTCCCATGCGCCGCGCGCGGTGATGCCCATGCCCTTGTGGTCGTAGCCGACCGAACCACCGGAGGCGAACGCGTCGCCCATCCAGAAGCCGTGCGCGATGGCCAGGCCGTTGGCGATGTCGGAGAAGGTCGCGGTGCCCTTGTCCGCCGCGACGACCAGGTACGGGTCGTCCTGGTCATGGCGCACCACGTCGACCGGTGGGACGATCCTGTTGCCGACGATGTTGTCGGTGATGTCCAGCAGTCCCTGGATGAACAGCTTGTAGCAGGCGATGCCCTCGGCCAGCACCGCATCACGGTCCCCGCCCACCGGCGAACGCTTCACGAAGAACCCGCCCTTCGCGCCGACCGGCACGATGACGGTGTTCTTCACCATCTGCGCCTTCACCAGGCCGAGCACTTCGGTGCGGAAATCCTCGCGGCGGTCGGACCAGCGCAGGCCGCCGCGCGCCACCGGACCGAAGCGCAGGTGCACGCCTTCCACGCGCGGGCCGTACACGAAGATCTCGCGGTACGGGCGCGGCTTCGGCAGATCGGGCACCTTCGCCGAATCGAACTTGAAACTGATGGTGTGCGCCGGCTTCCCGTCCTTGCCCACCTGGTAGAAGCTGGTGCGCAACGTGGCTTCGATCGCCCCCATGAAGCCGCGCAGGATGCGGTCGTCGTCCAGGCTGGAGACGCGGTCCATCAGCTTCAGCAGCGACTGGTGCGCGGCTTCGATCTGCTGTTCGCGCTTGCCGCCACGCGCCTCGACCAGCGCCGCCAGCGTCCTGGCCGCGGCCTCGTCGTCGCCGGCCAGCGCCTTCAGCTGTGCAGCGAACCGCTCCTGCCCTTCCTTGACCTGCGCCTTGCTCTCGCTGCCGGTCGACGGATCGAAGCGCGCTTCGAACAGCTCCACCAGCAAGCGAGCCAGCAGGGGATACCGGTTGAGCGTTTCTTCAACGTAACTCTGCGAGAACGGCACGCCGGTCTGCAGCAGGTACTTGCAGTAGCCGCGGAGC
>NZ_JBGFFG010000332.1:0-3835 GCF_056175765.1 Pseudoxanthomonas sp. LjRoot204_2
GTGCTGCCGGTGACCGCCGCGCAGTGGAAGTTCCTGCTGGCGCTGGAGTAATGCGCATACCCTCGGGCGTGGTCCGCGTGCGCTCCCGCAGACATCATTTTCCTGTTGAGAAGACACCATGAGCGAAGCAAAGCGCCTGGCTGGCGAAAAGGCCATCGAGTTCGTCGAGGACGGCATGATCGTCGGTGTCGGCACCGGCTCCACCGTGGCCTACTTCATCGATGCGCTGGCCGGCATCAAGGACCGCATCAAGGGCGCCGTCTCCAGCTCGGAGCAGAGCACGGCACGCCTGAAGCAGCATGGCATCGATGTGCTCGACCTCAACCACACCGGCACGCTGTCGCTGTATGTCGACGGTGCCGATGAGTGCGATCCGCACAAGCGGCTGATCAAGGGCGGCGGCGCGGCGCTAACGCGCGAGAAGATCATCGCCGAAGCCAGCAAGCAGTTCGTCTGCATCATCGACCCCAGCAAGCAGGTGCCCGTCCTCGGCCGTTTCCCGCTGCCGGTGGAAGTCATCCCGATGGCACGCAGCCTGGTCGCGCGCGAAATCCTGGCGATGACCGGCGGCCAGCCCGTATGGCGCGATGGCGTGACCACCGACAACGGCAACGTGGTGCTCGACATCCACAATCTGTCGATCACCGATCCGGTGGCGATGGAGCGCGAGATCAACCAGATTCCCGGCGTGGTCAGCGTGGGGCTGTTCGCCCGCCGCCCCGCGGACATCGTGATCGTCGGTGGCGAACCACCGATCGTGCTGGGCTGAGGAAGAGGACCGCCGTGTCCGTCGCGCGCACCCTGTCGTTAGCCGGCCTGATGGTCGCGGCCGGCATGGCGACGGCCCGTGATCCCGTGCTTGCGCCACCGAGCCAGGCCTTGCCGCCCTCGGTACAGGCGATGCGCGACGATCTGCAACGCATCGTCGCGGCGCGCGACGTGCAGGCATTGCGCGCCCGCGTCCGCGATGCCACCACGCTGAGCTTCGGTGGCGATACCGGGCCCCAGGGCTTCGATGCCTTGTGGTTGCGCGATGCCGATGCCACGCGCGAGCTGTGGCGGATACTCGAGGAGGTCCTCGCCCTGCCCGGAGTGGCCAGGCAGGAGGATGGCGAGGCGGTGTACTGCGCGCCGTATGTGTACTGCCTGCCCTACCCGGGCGATCCGGACGTCTTCKAAGCGCAGGTCGTGCTCGGCCGCGATGTCGCCGTACGGGCGAAACCCGATCTCGCGGCACCCGTCGTCACGCGCGTCAGTCATGCCGTGCTGACGCGCGTCGACGACGCGGTCGACGGCGCCGGCGATTCCGCGTGGACGCGTGTTCGCCTGGCATCGGGCCAGGAGGGCTACATCGCCACTYGGCTGCTGCGTAGCCCGATCGACTACCGCATCTCCCTGGTCCGCGAAGGCGCGCGCGGGTGGGCGTTCCAGTATTTCGTCGCCGGCGACTGAGCGCGCCGGGGTCTTCAGCTGTTGTCGGATAGCGCCCTGACCAGATCGCCGACGAGGTCGCGCTTCTTCGGCGACAACTTCAGGAACGTATCGATGACCTGGCGCTCGCGACTGCCGACACCGGACGGCCATGGCGATCGCGTCTCCGCCACCCGCGAACGCGAGGGTGAGCCGAAGCGAAGCGCATGCGGCTCCACTCCCAGCAGGTCCGCGATCACCTGGAGCTTGTCCTGCGCCGGGATCGCGCCCGCCCTCAGCCAAGGTGACACCGTCTGGAATGTGACGGAACGACCTCGGTAGTGGCTGTTGAAGAGATGGAACAACACTTTCGGCCGCGCTTCGTACCCCGCCTGCTGCATGGCGTTCGCCAGTCGTTGCGAGAATTTTTCGCGCTCGTTGCCCATGCCGGCCACGTTAGCGGCGTGAAGTCACACATATTCACTATCCACGTGAATTGACGCGCACTTTTTGAGTTCATACAGTGCGGCGCACCGCGCACGTCGGATGACAGTCACGACACGCATGCGCGACAACGGACACAAGGAGCTTCCGATGACACCGAAGGATCGCAACACGCACGACATCCCACCGCGCGCCGAGACCAGCGACGTTCCGCACACGATGTTCGAAGCCGCAGCACCACCGCTCGACGATGCCCTGTACGTTCTGCAGGCCGCACCGGGCCACAGCCTGGCCGACCCCGGTCTCGCACGGCTGACACCCGGCGGTCTCGATCGCCTGTTCCTCGCCGCGCGTCGCCAGGCCGAACGCAACCACGACAGCATCCTGTTGCTGCTCGACCTGCTGCAGCTCTCCCAGCCGGCGGACGCCACGACGCATCGACGACTGATGCCCCGGGTCGTCCGCCAGCTGCGACACCACGTGGAGGACCAGCACCGCTGGCAGGCGCTCGCCGACAACGCCGCCTACTACCGCGACAACCGTCGGGTCGCGGAGCGCGTGGCCGAGCGGCTGGCGTGCGGGTGACGCGGTCCCCGCGGCGGTCGGCGCTACACTGGCGGCTCCCTGATGACGCCGGATGTCGACATGCGCCTGCCCCCGTGGTCCGTTCTCGCCCCCGCCCTGCTGCTCAGCGCCTGTGCCAACGGCGGCCCCTGGGTCGAAGTCGGCGGCGAACGCTTCACGGTGGAGATCGCCGACGATGACGCCGAGCGCGCACGCGGCCTGATGTTCCGCGACGAGCTGGCCGCCGGCACCGGCATGCTCTTCATCCACGACGCCGAAGAACCGCAGGCCTACTGGATGAAGAACACGCGCATCCCGCTGGACATCCTGTACTTCGACGATGCCCGCAAGCTGGTCACCCAGCAACGCAACGTCCCGCCCTGCTCCGGCGGCGACAGCTGCCCCTCCTATCCCAGCGACCAGCCCGCCCGCTACGTGCTGGAACTGAATGCCGGCGAAGCCGAGCGGCTGAAGCTCAGGGACGGTGCGGAAATGGAGTTGGGCAAAGGCATTCCGCCTGTCCGCTGAGGCTTGATTGTCGCGACGATTGGCCGCAGTCTGTGGCCATGGGGGATCGACTGACATTGCCGGAATGGAATGCGTTGGCCAGCCAGGCGGACGACACCGTACCGCTGCTGGAAACCGCGCTTCTGATTGCGCGCGACGAGTACCCCGACCTGGACGCCGATCTCTACGACACGCTCGTCCAGAGCCATGCCGAACACCTGCGCCACGAGATCGACACGATCGAGCCGTGGCCGCTGAAGATGGCGGCCATCAACCGGCACCTGTTCGACGAGCTGGGCTACACCGGCAACCACGACGAGTATTACGACCCCCGCAACAGCTACCTCAACCAGGTGTTCGAACGCCGGCTGGGCAATCCGGTGTCGCTGGCGATGGTGCAGATCGAAGTCGCCCGCCGGCTCGGCGTGCCGCTGGATGGTGTGTCCTTCCCTGGTCATTTCCTGGTCCGCCTGCCGGTGGACGACGGCCTGCTGGTGATGGACCCGTTCAATGGCGGGCGGCCGCTCGGTGTGGACGAGCTGCGCGAACGCGCCAAACCCCACCTGGGCGGCGACGTTCCGGACGATGCCGCGCTGCTGCACATCCTCAATCCCGCCTCGCCGCGCGCCATCCTCGTGCGCACGCTGCGTAACCTGCATGGACTGTATGCCGAGCGGGAGGAATGGGACCGCGCCGCCCGCAGCGCCGACCGCGTGCTGAAACTCACGCCCGACCAGCCCGACGCCCTGCGCGACCGCGGCCTCGCCTACCTGAAGATGGACTACAAGGCCGGCGCGCAGCGCGACCTGGCCCGCTACCTGCACCTGTCGCCGGAAGCGAACGATGCCGCGGCGATGCGCGAACAGCTGATCGAGCTCAACGCGGCGCGTACATCGCGGATGCATTGATG
>NZ_JBGFFG010000333.1:0-3828 GCF_056175765.1 Pseudoxanthomonas sp. LjRoot204_2
GCTCTATCGCAGCGGCATCAGCGTACGCCGCTACGGCGCCGGCCGCGTGACGGCGATCGTACCCAAGTTCAACTACCGGCCGACCTACGAGATTGCGTCCTCGATCGGTCTGCTCGCCCCGCCAACGGTCTCCACCGACGTGGCCATCCAGGACGAGATCCAGCGCTATGCATGACTCTCAGATCCACATGGTGGAAGTCACGTTGCGTGATTGCCGGAACATCGGCGTGATCATGGCAATGGATCGCCTGGTCGCGCTCCCGCAGAACGTGGACCAGATGCAGGAGGCCATGGCCGACATGCAGATCGTGCGCGAATTCGCGACCGAGCGCGTGCCCCCGGCGCTACGGGGAGTCGCAAAGAACGTGTTCATGGAACACGCCAATTTCCTGATCAACCATTTGAAGCCGTAAAGGAATCCACGCCGTGAACATGATCCTCATCCTGGTGATTGCCCTGGTAGGTCTGGTGGCCTTCCTTGCCTATATGGGGCCCAATCGCATCATCGACGGCATCGAAGGGCTCTGGAAGCAGATCGACCGTGGCCTGAAGAAGTCGCTTGGCGACTACATCGAGATCGAGAACGTGGATCTGGGTGACGACTACACCTTCGTAATGAAGGATGGCTCGCTCATGACCCTGATCATGCACGACGGCTGCATGACGATCGTGGGCAGCGAGGAATTCGAGCGTGCCAACAACGCACTCAACCAATCTCTGGGCGCATTCCTGGGTAGTGGCGGGCACGCGGCGCAGTTCGTCTTCACGGTGGACCCGGACCTGACCGAGCGCCTGGTGCGGGAGGCACAGAAGCCCTCGCGTGATACGGCGAACCGGTTGGAGCTCAACCTGGAGGACATGTTCGAGGAAGACCTGCAGAGCTTCAAGGCGAGTTCGAGCAGCGAGAACTGCATGCTGGCCCTGTTCACCCGCGTTTCTGCCCTCAGCGTCGCCGAGCGCAAGCAGGAGAGCGAAACCCGCAAGGAGATCTTCGACGCGCAGCCCATGCCGCGGTCATCCGACTCCCCGGCCATGTTCAAGGCGCTGCGGGCCCTGCGACCGCGTCACGAGTCCTATGTGAAAGCCGTGCTGGCGGTGCTGCAGGAGCAGAAGATGGCCTGTCGTCGACTGCCGGTCCACGAAGCGAGCCGGGAGATCCGTCGCGCGATCGACCCTTCCTTCACCGCTGAAGACTGGCGGCCGTGCCTGCTCGGTGACAAGTTGCCGCGCCGTGACTACCGCCGCGACCCTGAAGACATGGCCGGTGGCTTGTGGCCAGCGCTGGGCCCGCACTTGGCGCCGCGTGATGCCGAAGAGGTTGGACTGCGGTACGTGAAGATCGGGGATCGCATCTACGCCCCGATGCACATCCGCCTGGCGCCGCAGGACATCCAGGTATTTCAGCGCCTGTTTGCCAAGACGGTGGGGGAGCAGTTGCCGTGGCGCTTCTCTCTGGTGGTGGAGTCCTCTGGCTCGCCTGTATGGGACTACAAGAACCTGGTGACCCTGCTCGCAGGCTGGACCAACAGCACGAACCTGCAGATCCGCCAAGCCATCGAGTACGTGCGTCAACGCAAGCGCGACAGTCATGGCATTGAAGTCCGCCTTCGCATTGACCTGGCGACCTGGGCCCCGGCCGATGACATGAAGCTGCTGGAGCGCCGCGCCTCGCTGCTGGCGCGCCACGTCCAGTCCTGGGGTAACCCAGAGCTGCAGATGGTCTCCGGCGATCCTGTGCAGAGCCTGATCGCGGGCGGTATCGGCGCGAGCCTCAGCAGCCCCGCCACGCCCTCACTGGCACTGCTGGAAGACGTAAGCCACTTCTTCCCCATCTACCGTCCCAGTTCCCCGTGGAAGCAGGGTGCGCTGATGCTGCGCAGCCCTGATGGCAAGCCATGGCCATATCAGCCGCACTCGCCGCTGCAGACCAGCAGTATCACGGTCGGCTATGCGGAGCCGCGAAGCGGCAAGTCGGTTCTGGCCAATGCAGTGAACCTGGCGCTATGCCTGTCCCCGGGTATCACCCGTCTGCCGCTGCTGGCCATCATCGACGTCGGGCGCTCCAGTGCTGGCCTTATCTCGCTGCTGGAGCACGCGCTGCCTCCCTCTAAGAAGCACCTGGTCGCCTCGATCCGGATGAAGATGAGCCAGGAGCACGCCATCAACCCGTTCGACACGCAGCTCGGCATGCGATCTCCACTGGAGACCGAGCGTGCTGCGATGCTCAACTTCATGCTGACGCTGGTGACGCCGCCAGGCCAGGCAGTTACCGACCCCGCAATGGCGGGTCTGTGCCGAATGGCGATCGACACCGCGTTCGCCAAGTACGGTGATGGTGCCCAAGGTACGGCAGCCAAGCACTACTCCAGCCACATGGACGGAGCGGCTGCGGTCGACGCCGCGATTGCCCAGTACGGCCTGCATACCGATGACAACACCACCTGGTGGGAGATCACAGACGAGCTGTTCCGGAATGGCGCCATTCACGAAGCACACCTTGCCCAGCGCTTCGCCGTCCCGCTGCTCCAGGACGTGGCAGTTGTCACGCGCGAGCCGCAGTTCCAGGACATGTACGGCGAGAAGCGCTCGGGTGATGGGGATGAGCCCTTGCTCGCCGCCTTCAGCCGACTGATCAGCGACGCGTTGCGCGCGTACCCGATTCTGTCTCGCCCGACCAAGTTCGACTTGGGCCAGGCACGCGTTGTCTCGCTCGRTCTGGCTGATGTGGCCAAGTCCGGTAGCGCGGCGGCAGACCACCAGACCGCGGTGTGCTACATGCTGGCGCGCCACGCCACAGCCCGAAACTTCTACCTGCACGAAGATGACGTCGTGCAGTTCCCGCAGATGTACCGTGCGTACCACGACCGTCGAATCCGCGAGATTCGCGAGGACAAGAAGCTGATCCAGTACGACGAGTTCCATCGCACCAAGAAGGTACGCAGCGTGCAGGAACAGGTGATCGCCGACATGCGCGAAGGTGGCAAGTACGGTGTGGCCATCACGTTGCTCAGCCAGGCCATCGGCGACTTCAGCGAAGACATGCTCAGCTTCGCGACCACGAAGTTCATTCTCTCCAAGGCCAACGAAGCGACGGTCAAGGAAATGGATGCCATCTTCGGCCTGTCCGACACCGTGCGTTGGAATGTGCGCAACGCGATCCGCCCGCCGGGTCCGCGCGGCTCCACCTTCGTCGGTATCTTCGACGTCAAGGAAGGCCAGTGTGCGCAGGCGCTGAACAACTCCATGGGCGGTATCCGACTGTGGGCGTTCTCGACAACGAATGAGGATGCTTACGTACGCGACACGCTCTATGCCCGGATCGGCCCCGAGAATGCGCGCCGCTTGCTTGCCCAGCGGTACCCGAAGGGTTCGGTGCTCGATGAGGTCGAGCGCCGGAAGAACGCGCTCGATGCCGATGATGGCGAAAGCATCCTGCAGGGCCTGATCGATGACCTCATTCGCGCCCATGAATCCACGTACCTGGCCCATGCCGCGAAGGAGGCGGCGTAACACCATGAAGAATTCGCTTCGAGTTGTGCCCCTGTCGTTGGGAGTCGTACTGGTCGCTGGCCTGCTGACGGGAACTGCAATCGCGCGGCCGCCCCTGACCGGCTTCGGTGCGACCCAGCCTGCCACCGAGGCCGTGACCACGAAGCCGGCGCCGGCGCAGCCGGCACGGTATGCACCGGCGCTACCGCCGGCGGCATCGGTCCCCGGGACCCTGTACGTACCGCCCGAGGCTGCGTACCGCCTGAATGAGAGTGACGCGCAGTTCGTCGCTCGCCAGACGGTGAGGCAGGAAGAGCTGAAGCGTGAGCAGGCCAAGCT
>NZ_JBGFFG010000334.1:0-3814 GCF_056175765.1 Pseudoxanthomonas sp. LjRoot204_2
GCCCGCACCTGATCATCCGGGACTCGTCCCAGCCCCCCGAATAATCCGCCCGGTGCGGCTGCGACACCCCTGCCGCACCRCAAAATGACACCGGTTACCAAAGCCCGTAGAATCGGCCCACGACCTACCCGACGCCCTGTTCCACACGCGTCCGCATCCACGGAGTTCCGCCCATGTTCTGCAAGACCTACCACGCCACCCACCCGGACATGATGGACGGCGCGAGCAACGACCAGCTGCGCGACCGCTACCTGATCGGCAACCTGTTCGTCGCCGACACGGTGCAGCTGAACTACTCGCACAACGAGCGCTTCGTGATCGGTGGCGCTGCACCGGTGTCGCAGAAGGTCGACCTGCCGCGTCAGACCGAGCCCGCGTCGGCGGCCGGCAAGCCGTTCCTTGAGCGCCGCGAGCTGGGCGTCATCAACGTTGGTGGGGGCGCCGGCAAGGTCACCGTCGACGGCACCACCTACGCGCTGGGCCCGAAGGATGGCCTGTACGTGGCCATGGGCAGCACCGACGTGGCATTCGAATCCGATGACGCATCGCACCCCGCCAAGTTCTACCTGACCTCGACGCCGGCGCACGCGCGCTTCGAGACCAAGCAGCTCTCGATCAAGGATGCCGTCGCGCTCGAGCGCGGAGCGCTGGAGACGAGCAACGAGCGCACGATCTACCAGTTCATCGTGCCGGCGACCTGCCAGTCGTCGCAGCTGCTGCTGGGCCTGACCGTGCTGAAGACCGGCAGCGTGTGGAACACCATGCCGCCGCACCTGCACGACCGCCGCAGCGAGGTCTATTTCTACTTCGACCTGGCCGACAACGACCGCGTCTACCACTTCATGGGCGAACCGGACGCGCAGCGCCACATCGTCGTGCAGAACGACGAGGCCGTCGTGTCGCCGCCGTGGTCGATCCACATGGGGTCGGGCACCAGCAACTACGCCTTCATCTGGGCGATGGGCGGCGAGAACCTGGACTACACCGACATGCACGTGCTGGACATCTGCCAGCTGAAGTGACGGGCGTGCCGTAGAGCCGAGCTTGCTCGGCTGAACCACCATCCGAAGCCGATGCATCAAGCGCAGCGGAGCAAGCTCCGCTCTACCAGAAGTGCACCACACCGAGGGAATCCACGATGGCAAGCAATCCGTTCAGTCTCGAAGGCAAGATCGCGCTGGTCACCGGCGCCAACACCGGCCTGGGCCAGGGCATCGCCGTGGCATTGGCCGAAGCCGGTGCCGACATCGCCGCTGCCGGCATCGTCGAAGCCGCCGAGACCGGCGAGAAGGTGCGCGCCCTGGGCCGTCGTTTCCTCAACCTGGAGGCGAACCTGATCAGCATCGATCCGGTGGAACGCCTGGTGAAGGAAACCGTCGAGGGCCTCGGCGGCCTCGATATCCTCGTCAACAACGCTGGCCTGATCCGCCGCGCCGACGCGGTGGACTTCAGCGAGAAGGACTGGGACGACGTGATGAACGTCAACATCAAGTCCGCGTTCTTCATGTCGCAGGCCGCCGGTCGCCACTTCATCGCACAGGGCAGCGGCAAGATCATCAACATCGCCTCGATGCTGTCGTTCCAGGGCGGCATCCGCGTGCCGTCGTACACGGCCAGCAAGTCGGGCATCGCCGGCATCACACGCCTGCTCGCCAACGAGTGGGGCGCCAAGGGCATCAACATCAACGCCATCGCGCCGGGCTACATGGCGACCGACAACACCGCGCAGCTGCGTGCGGACGAAGACCGCAACAAGGCGATCCTCGACCGCATCCCGGCCGGGCGTTGGGGCGAACCCTCCGACTTGGGGGGCACGGCGGTGTTCCTGTCCTCGCGTGCATCGGACTACGTCAACGGCGCGGTCATCCCCGTCGATGGCGGTTGGCTGGCGCGCTGACGCAGCGCGCGTCTGCACGGGATCCTGTGGGAGCGACGCGAGGAGAACATCGATGTTGCGTCGACTTGTCATCCTGACGATCTTCCTTTGCTGCGCACCCGCGCACGCCGCATTCCCACGCCAGGTCTTCATCGCAGGCGACTCCACGGCCAGCGCCTATGGCCCGGAACGCGCGCCGCGCGAGGGGTGGGGACAGCAGTTGCAGGGCTTCCTTGACCCGAAGGCATTCGTCGTGCGCAACCACGCGCAGAGCGGGCGCAGCGCGCGCAGCTTCATCGCCGAAGGCTGGTTCGACGGCATGGCGAAGGACGTGCGCAAGGGCGACGTGCTGCTGATCCAGTTCGGCCACAACGATGAGAAGATCGAAGACCCCACCCGCTACAACGAGCCGCAGCGCGCGTTCCCGGAGTGGCTGATGCGCTACGTCGACCTCGCGCGTGCGAAAGGCGCCACGCCCATCCTGGTGACGCCGGTGGCGCGCAGGAAATTCGATCGCGGCCAACTGCTCGATACGCATGGCCTGTACGCACAGGCCGTGCGCGACCTGGCGCAGCGGGAGCGCATCGGCCTGATCGACCTGACCACCCTGAGCATGGATTGGCTTCGAGCGGCCGGCGACGAAGCGAGCAAGGCCTACTTCATGCACGTGCCGGCGCAGGACCAGCAGGACGACACCCACTTCCAGCAGCGCGGCGCGGTGATGGTGGCGTGCCTGGTGGTGGGAGGCTGGAAGCAGGTCGATCCCGCGCTCGTTGCGCACGTGACCCGCGATACGGACTGCGGCGCGCCCGCGACCGCGCTGGCCGACCGCAAGGCGCAGCCGAACCCGTCGCTCATCGTGCACGCGCGCGACATCGCCGTGGAGCAGCCGGGACCGCACGGCGGCGCGGGCACCACCACGGCGTATCCCTTCTTCCGCGACGCGCCCGCGCTTGGCTTCGAGTTCCGCAGGCGCGTGCTGCACAAGGGTGCCGGCATCGGCCTGCACCAGCACCACAAGGACGAGATCTATTACGTGCTCAGCGGGCGCGGCGTGTACGAGCTGGATGGCGTCGCGCGGGCGGTGGAGGCCGGCGACGCGATGCTGACCCGACCTGGCAGCACCCACGCGATCCGCCAGGACGGCGGGGAAGACCTGGTGCTTCTGATCATGTACGGGAAGAAGCAGGAGTGAGGAGAGAAATGAGGCGTGGGTAAAGGCGGGCTCCCGCTCACGCCTCACTTCTCTCCACTCACTTCTCGCTCGCGGGCGCCGGACGATCCCAGCGGCGGTAGGTCGCATCCAGGGCGCTGCGCAACCGGCGATACGGCGCGCTGCCGGGTTCTGCCTGCAGGCGGGCCGCGACGGCCTTCCAGCCGCCTTCATGGTCGCGCGACCACTCGCGCACGACGGCACGACAGGGTTGCCCCACGATCTGCGCCAGCGCGCAGGCCATGAAGATGTCCCCGGCTGTCCAATCGGGCTGTTGTTGCATCGCTTCGACATAGGCGCGCGGGACAGCGTAGTAGCGCGCCATCTCGTCCGCGAACGCTGCCGGATAGCGGCTGGCGTACTCGTTGATGTCTGCCAGGTGACGGTCGACCGACGCATCGCCACTGGCAGGCGTGTAAGCGTCGGGCGCCGCATCCTGCGCGACCGTCGGCGCGACGGATGCCCATGCGAGCGAGCACAGCAGAACCGGGGTCAGCAGCATGCGTTTCATCACCACACCATTGTGCCCCACCCTACGGCTGGCCACCCGCCGGATCATGCCTCCGGCGTCGCTTCGATCCGGGCCACGGCCGCCGCCAGCCCGCTGGCATCCTCCACCACGTGCAGGCGCGGCGCGTCCGCAGCGACCCCATGCTCGGCCTCCAGCGCCCAGGTGACGTGGTAGGGCATGTGGATGCCCCACCCCCCGAGGCCCAGGACCGGTT
>NZ_JBGFFG010000335.1:0-3810 GCF_056175765.1 Pseudoxanthomonas sp. LjRoot204_2
GACAACGGGTGGACCTTGTGCACGTCCGTGCGCAGGTCTGTTTTATCAACCGAGTATTTTTTCCAATGACCGAATCATTTGCCGAACTGTTTGAACAGAGCCAGACCCAACTGGCCAAGCTGAAGCCGGGCGCCATCGTCACCGGCGTCGTCGTGGAAGTCCGCAACGACGTCGTGGTGATCAACGCCGGCCTGAAGTCCGAAGGCATCGTGCCGATCGAACAGTTCCGGAACGACGCCGGCGAAATCGACGTGGGCGTGGGCGACGAAGTGAAGGTGGCCCTCGACTCGATCGAGAACGGTTTCGGCGAAACCGTCCTCTCGCGCGAGAAGGCCAAGCGCGCCATGGTGTGGGACGAGCTGGAGCAGGCGCTGGAGAAGAACGAAACCATCACCGGCCGCATCAGCGGCAAGGTCAAGGGTGGTTTCACCGTCGACATCAAGGACGTCCGTGCGTTCCTGCCGGGCTCGCTGGTCGACGTGCGCCCCGTGCGCGACCCGGGCTACCTGGAAGGCAAGGAGCTGGAGTTCAAGCTCATCAAGCTGGATCGCAAGCGCAACAATGTGGTCGTCTCCCGCCGTGCGGTGGTCGAGAGCGAGCATTCGGAAGAGCGCGAGCAGCTGATGGACAAGCTGCAGGAAGGCGTGGTGCTGAAGGGTGTGGTCAAGAACCTCACCGACTACGGCGCGTTCGTCGACCTGGGTGGCATCGATGGCCTGCTGCACATCACCGACATGGCATGGAAGCGCGTGCGTCATCCGTCCGAAGTCGTGGAAGTCGGCCAGGAGCTGGACGTCCGCGTGCTGAAGTATGACCGTGAGCGCAATCGCGTCTCGCTGGGCCTGAAGCAGCTGGGCGAGGATCCGTGGGACAACATCGCGCGTCGTTACCCGGCCAACAGCCGCGTGTTCGGCAAGGTCTCCAACGTCACCGATTACGGCGCGTTCGTCGAGATCGAGCCGGGCGTCGAAGGCCTGGTGCACGTGTCCGAGATGGATTGGACCAACAAGAACGTCAACCCGTCCAAGGTCGTGCAGGTCGGCGACGAAGTCGAGGTGATGGTGCTGGACGTGGACGAAGAGCGTCGTCGCATCTCGCTGGGCATGAAGCAGGTCGCTGCCAACCCGTGGGAGACCTTCGCGGCCACCCACAAGAAGAACGACAAGGTGTCCGGCCAGATCAAGTCGATCACCGACTTCGGCATCTTCATCGGCCTGGACGGCGGCATCGACGGCCTGATCCACCTGTCGGACATCAGCTGGAACACTACCGGCGAAGACATCGTGCGCAACTTCAAGAAGGGCGACACGCTGGAAGCCGTGGTGCTGGCCGTGGACCCGGAGCGCGAGCGCATCAGCCTGGGCGTGAAGCAGCTGGAGCAGGATCCGTTCGGCCAGTACATGGCGGCGCATCCGAAGGGCTCGAAGGTCGAAGGTACAGTGAAGGAAGTGGACGCCAAGGGCGCCACGGTCGAGCTGGCCGACGGCATCGAAGGCTACGTGATGGCGCGCGACATCAGCTACGACCGCGTGGACGACGCCAGCCAGCACCTGAAGGTCGGCGACAAGGTCGAAGCCAAGTTCATCGGCATGGACCGCAAGGGCCGCACGCTGCAGCTGTCGATCAAGGCGAAGGACGAAGCCGAGACGGCCGAAGCACTGGCCGAGTACAACAAGTCGGCCGCCGAAGCCTCCACCGGTACCACCAGCCTGGGCGCGCTGCTGCGTGCACAGCTGGACGGTGGCAAGTCCGAGTAAGCGGCTCGCGCCGTTGCACGACCCTCAGCAGTAACGTTCCCCGCCGGCCCGGAAATCCCGGGCCGGCGCGRGCACATCCGCCCGAATTCCGCACGCGATGACCAAATCCGAACTCATCGAGATCCTCAGCCGACGCCAGCCGCACCTCAAGGCCGAGGATGTGGATCTGGCCGTCAAGGCACTGCTGGAGATGATGGGTGGCGCCCTGTCGCAGGGCGACCGCATCGAGATCCGCGGCTTCGGAAGCTTCTCGCTGCACTATCGTCCGCCGCGCATGGGCCGCAACCCCAAGACGGGCGAATCGGTCGCGCTGCCGGCCAAGCACGTTCCCCACTTCAAGCCGGGCAAGGAGCTGCGCGARCGCGTCAGCGACGTCACCCCGATCGAAGAGGCGGGGGAGTAGCACGTCGCCGGGCACGTGTCGTGGCCTGCCGACTCCGTTAAGCTAGGCGCCGTCCTGCAAGGAGTCGCCTGATGAATATGTTCCGCCTGGTCGTCGCTCTGTTGTTCCTGGCCTACGGACTCATCATCGGTGTGCTCAATACGCAGCCGATCACGCTGAAACTCCTGTTCACAGAATTCCAGACGTCGTCCGGCGTGGGCATCATGCTGTCCCTCCTGCTCGGCGTCGTGGTGGGCGGGCTCATCGTGCTGGCCACCCTGGTATGGCCGCTGTACGCGAAGCTCAGGAAGGCGACCCGCGCCCAGCCCCCCGTGACGAATGCAGCGGGAACGTCGTTGCCCCCGGATGGCGGTGCCTGAGCCCATGGCGTTCCTCACCGAATGGTTCTGGTTCTTCCTCTTCCTGCCGCTGGCCGCGCTCAGCGGCTGGATCATCGGTCGACGCGGTGGCCAGCGGCATGGCGACACCCAGGTCAGCCGCCTGTCCAGCACCTATTTCCGTGGCCTCAATTACCTGCTCAACGAACAGCCCGACAAGGCGATCGAGCTGTTCCTGCACATCGCTGAGCTGGACAAGGAAACGTTCGAGACCCAGGTCGCATTGGGGCACCTGTTCCGCAGGCGGGGCGAAGTCGATCGCGCCATCCGCCTTCACCAGGGACTCGTACAGCGTGCCGACCTGAGTGATGCGCAGCGCGTCCAGGCGTTGCTGGCCCTGGGTGAGGACTACATGCGGTCCGGCCTGCTGGATCGTGCTGAAACCGTCTTCACCGACCTGGCCCGGATCGACCAGCGCGCGCCGCAGGCGCTCAAGCACCTGATCGGCATCTACCAGGCAGAACGCGACTGGGAGAAGGCGATCGACAACGCGCGCCGCTACGAGGAAGTCACTGCGGAACCGATGGGAAAGCTGATCGCCCAGTTCGAGTGCGAACTCGCCGAGCGGCATCGCACGGCGAACAACATCGACGATGCCCGGGCCGCGGTCGCCCGCGCGTACCAGGCCGATGCGGGCAGCGTGCGTGCCGGCATCATCGAAGGGCGTATCGAAACCGATGCAGGCAATGCCGAAGCCGCCATCCGCGCGTTCGAGCGTGCCGCCCGCCATGATGCCGATTACCTGCCGGAGGTCCTGCCCAGCCTGCTGGAAAGTTACGACCAGGTAGGCGACCTGTCCGGCGCGCGCGCTTTCCTCTCGGAGATGTGCGAGCACTACCGTGGCATCGCGCCGGTCCTCGCATTGACGAAGCTCGTCGAACGCCAGGAGGGGGTCGCCGCCGCGCGCGCCTACCTGGCGCGCCAGCTGAAGGATCGGCCGTCGGTCCGCGGCGAGGCGTCGCTGATCGACCTGACGCTGGCCGAGGGCGCAGACCCCGCGGCCACGTTGCACGACCTGAAGCACATCACCGATCAGTTGCTGGTACGCAATCCGAGCTATCGCTGCACGCGCTGCGGGTTCGGCGCCCGCACCCACCACTGGCAATGCCCCAGCTGCAAGGAATGGGGCACGGTCAAGCCCTTGTTGAATTACGCGGTGGTCTGATGCGGGACCTGTTCGTCTGGCTGGCCTTGCCCGCGCTGGGTGCGGCCGTCGCCACGTGGTGGGCGCGCCGTTATGCGCTGCGTGGCAACCTGATGGACCAGCCGGGAG
>NZ_JBGFFG010000336.1:0-3808 GCF_056175765.1 Pseudoxanthomonas sp. LjRoot204_2
CCTGGAACGAGCCGGCGCCGCTGTCGATGTAGTTCGAGATGTTCTTGCGGTAGTAGCCCACCGAGAAGTAACTGGCGTCGGCGTAGTACCACTCGTACGACAGGTCGATGTTCTTGGAGAGCAGCGGCTTCAGGTTGGGATTGCCGGAGTTGCCGCTGCCGCCGTTGACGCGCAGCAGCGGGCTGACGGTCTGTCCGCCCTGGATGTCCTGCCAGCCCGGACGGCCGAGCGAGTGGCCATAGCTGGCGCGCAGCACCATGTCCTCGGTGATCTCGAAGCTGGTGTCGATGCTCGGCAGGAAATAGTCGTACTCACCGGTCATGGTGGTGAACGTCTTCTCGCCCATGTCGGTGAAGAACTCGTTGTCCGCCACCCAGCGCACGAGCACCGGCGTGTCCACCTGCGCCGCGGATTCGATCTCGGTCTTCTCGTAGCGCACGCCCACGGCCAGGTTGATCGGGATGCGCGTCTGCCAGCTGGTGCTGTACTGCAGATAGGCGCTGCGGGTCTTTTCGGTGGTCCGCAGGTCGGCGCGATTGAAGTCGTCCGGGCGGCGGGCAAGGTCGGGCCTGCCGGTGAATTCGCCCACGGCCTGGCGCATGCGTTCGTAATCGAAGACCAGGAACTGGCTGCTGAAACGCGGATCCTTGTAACCCGGGAACGCGTCGAAGTAACGCGCCATGTCGTCGATCTGCCACAGGCTGTCGTCGAAGTCCGACGCGAGCCCGATGCCGCCCCAGTCGGCCGCTTCGTTGATGCCCCACGCGGTACGGTTCTTGACCTCCGTGTTGGCCACGCCGAACTTGAGGTCGGAGTAGTCGCCGAACTTGAAGGTGCCGCTCAGCTGGCCCTGGTCGACTTCGCCGCGCGAATAGCCGTTGACGAACTGGCGGCCGGTGACGCGCGCCTGCGACGGATCGACACCGGTGACGCCCGGCGCCAGCGTGTAGTTCAGGATCGGCAGCTCACCGTCGAAGTAGACGGTGGTATCGCCACGGATCCACGCGGCCGTACCGATGTTGCCCTGCGAACCCCAGTCGCTGTCCGGCGAGAGTTCGGCGGTGGAGCGGTGGTAGTCGAACGCCAGGTCCAGCGCGTCGGAGACGGCCCACTCGACGTTGAAGCCGACCGACTCGTTCTCCGCCTTGGTCGCGCTGATGCCGCCCGCCATCGCCAGGTCGCTGCACCCTTCGTAGGTGCCATTCGGATTCTGCGTGCCGGTGCACGGGATGAGTTCGCGGTAGAACACCGGGCCTGCGGCCGGACCGTCGGTCCAGGCGCTTTCCTGGCCGACGAAGTTGAACCACACCGACATCTCGTTGCGGCGCTGCTGGATCTTGTTTTCGGAGTACGTGTAGTCCAGCGTCGTGGTGATGCGATCCGACGGCGCCCACTGCAGCGTGACCTGACCATTGGTGCGCTGGCGCTGGATGCCGTTGACGCTGTAGTTGAGGTTCTGCGGCACCGAGTACAGATCGGTCGGGCCCGGCAGGTTGTCGTTGCCCGGCGTGCCGGGTGCGATCGCGCCCCAACCGCCTTCGCCACCGAAATGGGTACGCCAGCCGGCGGTCACGCCGACCTGGCTGAAGCCGCTGTCGCGTTCCTGGTAGCTGCCGTTGACGGCGATGCCGAACTTTCCGTCGGCGAAGGTCTGGCTGAAGATGCCCGACATCTCGCCGGTCCAGTCGTCGCCCTGCATGATCTTGGGCAGGTTGCCGTTGGACGTGTCGTGGACGGTCTTGACGCCCAGGTTCAGGAGCGGCGCGCTTTCCAGCGGCCGGGCCGTCTTGATGTTGATCGTCGCGCCGATGCCGCCGGTCGGATTGGAAGCCAGGCCGGTCTTGTAGACCTCGATGGCCGATACCGCTTCGGACGCCAGGTTGGCGAAATCGAATGCACGCGAATTGGATGCCGAGAACCCGTTCAACAGCGCGCCGGGCATCTGGCGGCCGTTGAGGAGCACCA
The DNA here is from genome assembly GCF_056175765.1 of Pseudoxanthomonas sp. LjRoot204_2. Classification (NCBI taxonomy): domain Bacteria; kingdom Pseudomonadati; phylum Pseudomonadota; class Gammaproteobacteria; order Lysobacterales; family Lysobacteraceae; genus Pseudoxanthomonas; species Pseudoxanthomonas sp. LjRoot204_2. The sequence continues at coordinate 1,966 of NZ_JBGFFG010000336.1, forward strand.
GGTTGTGATCGGGACCGATGCCGCGCACCGTGACCTTCGAGCCCTCGCCGCTGGGCGTGCGATCGATCGACACGCCACTGATGCGCTGCAGGGATTCTGCCAGGTTGGTATCGGGGAACTTGCCGATGTCCTCGGCCACGATGCCATCGACGACGCCCTGCGCATCGCGCTTGAGGTTCATCGACGATTCGAGACTGGCGCGGATACCGGTGACGACGATGGTGTCGAGTTCGGTCGGCTCGGCGGTGGCCGGCGCCGGCGTGGCGGTGCCTTGCGGCTCGGACTGCTGGGCCCACGCGGGACCTGCGATGACCAGCAGCAATGCGGATGTCAGCACCCGCTTTCTTGGAACGGATTGCACTTGCTTCATGGACTTTCCCCTCTCCGGAAATTCACGAACGATGTCTTGGACTGGAACGCAGGTTGTCGCCTCCCCCTACATTGGGGCGCATTGGACGCGCGATTGACAGCGTTGTCAACTTTCCGGAAATCCGCTTTCGTTTTGCGAAAAATCCCTTGTTTTCAGCTGCGAAATTGATGGTGCGACGCAGCTGAAATCGTTTTCTCGAAACTCACACATCCATCGATCAGCGAAAGAATTTCCGCCGGAACGTACGTAAGGTTTTCTATTGGTATGGCATGTGCGTCGACCATCGCACGCACGCAGCATGAGCCGCGACGCAGCCACGCCACGGCGACGGGCACGCGGGGATCAGCGCCTGGCGGGGCTTTGCGTCGACTCGCGGAACAGCACTTCGTGCTCGACGTGCACCATGCCGCCGCCACCGGCCGTGCGGATGCGCGAAAGCAACTGCAGCGTCGCGAGCTTGCCCATCTCGGAGGTGGGCTGGCGCACGGTGGTGAGTGCGGGATAGATGTGCCGTGCGATGGGCGTGTCATCGAAGCCGCAGACGGATATGTCGCGCGGCACCACCAGGCCGCGCTCGCAGGCGGCGCGGATCACGCCGGCCGCCATGTCGTCGTTCGCGGCGAAGATCGCCGTGGGCGGCTGCTGGAGATCGAGCAGCGCATTGCCCGCCTCGATGCCCGACTCGAACGAGAACGCGCCCTGCACGACCAGATCCGCGTCGTAGGCCAGGCCGGCCTGCTTCAACGCGTCGCGATAGCCCTTGTAGCGCCACTGGCAGGCACCATGCGCGGGCGGACCCTTGATGTGCGCGATGCGGCGGTGACCCTGCGCCACCAGGCCGGCCATCAGTTCGAGTACCGCCGCGGTTTCGTCCATCATCACGCCGATCCTGCCTTCCGGATGCTTGGGCGCGATGCTGGCATAGGGCACCTGGTGTTCTTCGAGGAACGCGAGTACCACCGGGTCGTCGGTCAGCGGGGGAATGAGCACCACGCCATCCGGCGCGAAATGCTCGAACACCACCTTCAGGTCGTCGGCCTTGCGCTGCTTCGGTGAAGCGACCGGCGCCAGCACCAGGTTGTAGTGGTGGTCCCGGCAGGCATCCAGCATGCCGCTCTGGATTTCCATCAGGTAGTTGCGCGATGGATTGTTGTATACCAGGGCGACCACGTAAGAGCGCTGGCCGGCGAGGCTCCGCGCGGAGAGGTTGGGCCGGTACTGCAGCTTCTCGACCGCCTTCATCACCCGCTGGCGCATTTCCTCGCGCACGTTGGGTTCGTTGTTGAGCACCCGCGACACGGTCTTCATGGACACGCCGGCGGCGGCGGCCACGTCCTCGATCCGACTACGCATGGGGTTGCTCCCACTCCATTCCGACCACCCTCCCGGCACGACGCCGGATTCTGACAGCGATGACCATCGCTTGGATACACATCGCCGCCCCCCATCACCCTTCGCCATCGACGCCATCCG
>NZ_JBGFFG010000337.1:0-3803 GCF_056175765.1 Pseudoxanthomonas sp. LjRoot204_2
GTGGTCGACACGCTGGCCATCAAGTGCGAGCGCGCACTGGACGAAGCCGGCAGCGACGTCATCGTCATCGCCGGCGGTGTCGGCGCCAACAAGCGGCTGCGCGCCAGGCTGCAGGAGATGGCGGCCAAGCGCGGCGGCCGTGCCTGCTTCCCCCGCCCGTCGCTGTGCACTGACAACGGCGCGATGATCGCCTTCGCCGGTGCGTTGCGACTGGAAGCGGGCCAGCACGAGACGGCAGAGGTGAAGGTCACGCCACGCTGGGACATGGCGACGCTGCCGCAGGTGGCGCGGATCGCGGCGCCCTGAGCAGCCGAGTTCCGTTCAGGTTCAAGGCGGTCCGGGTAGGGTGACCGTTCCGCCAACCGACGCACCCTCCTGCGCAATGCAGTCCCCGGGGTGCGCATGAACCGCCTCAAGGGGTAACGGAATGATCGAACACCTGGACGCCCTGCGCGCGCACCTCGCGCCGTATCCTGGGGCCTACGCCCTCATCGCCGCCGGCGCACTCGTCTCGCTGGCCTGGCTGGCGAACTGGCTGACCAAGCGCGTGCTGCTGCGCGGCCTGCGCCGACTGCTTGCCACGCTGCCGGTGGGACAGGGCGACCAGCAGGTACGCCTGCGCGTCATCCCGAGGCTGGCCAACGTCGTCCCCGCCATCGTGCTCGCGGCCGGCGTCGCCTTCGTTCCCGACTTGCCGCCCTTGCTGGTGGCGGTGGTCCGCAACGTGTGCTTCGCCTTCATCATCCTTACGGTCGCGCTGGCCATCGCGGCGGCGCTCGACCTGGCCAACGAGGTCTACCAGCGTCGACCTGATGCCGCCGACAAACCGATCAAGGGCTACCTGCAACTGCTCAAGATCATCGTGTTCATGGTCGCCGCCGTCCTGATGGTGGCCGCGCTGATCGACCGGTCGCCGGTGATCCTGCTGTCCGGCCTGGGCGCGATGATGGCGGTGCTGATCCTGGTGTTCCAGGACACGTTGCTGTCGCTGGTGGCCAGCGTGACGATCAGTTCCAACGACATGGTCCGCGTGGGTGACTGGATCGAAATGCCCAGCCAGCACGCCGATGGTGATGTCGTCGACATTGCCCTGCACACGGTGAAAGTGCAGAACTGGGACAAGACGATCTCGACCATCCCGACCAAGAAGCTGATCGGCGAGTCGTTCAAGAACTGGCGGGGCATGAGCGAGTCCGGCGGCCGGCGCATCAAGCGTGCGCTGCACCTGGACCAGAACAGCGTGCGGTTCCTCGAGGATGCCGAACAGGCGCGCCTGCGCCGCTTCCGCCTGCTGGAGGACTACCTGCGGCACAAGGACGGCGAACTGCGGGCATGGAACACCTCGCTGGCCGCGCGGGGCAGGGAGACCGTCAACCACCGGCGGATCACCAACGTCGGCACGTTCCGCGCGTACGTCGAAGCCTATCTGCGCGCGCACGATGGCATCCACGATGGAATGACGCTGCTCGTCCGCCAGCTGCCGCCGGGCCCGACAGGACTGCCGCTGGAGATCTACTGCTTCACCCGGACAGTGGCGTGGGGCGCATACGAAGGCATCCAATCGGACATCTTCGACCACCTGCTGGCGATCCTCCCGGAGTTCGGGCTGCAGGTGTTCCAGGAGCCGGGCGGTGCCGACCTGCGGCGACTCGATGGCATGCCGCGTGCCGCCATGGGAGTCGCGGGCTGAGCGGGCGCGACGATTGCGCGTACCATTCCCGCACCCGGATCCAGAGCCCCCCATGGACATCGTTTTCATCGAAGACCTGCGCATCGAGACCGTCATCGGCATCTACGACTGGGAGCGCGGCATCCGCCAGACCGTCGCGCTGGACGTGGAGATGGCATTCGACAACCGTGTTCCCGCCGCGAGCGACGACATCGTGCACACGCTGGACTACAAGGCGGTGTCGAAGCGCTTGATCGCCTTCGTCGAAGGGGCGAACTTCGGCTTGGTCGAGACGCTCGCCGAACGATGCGCGGCGATCGTCCGCGAGGAATTCGGGGTGGCATGGGTACGGCTGAAGCTGAGCAAGCCCGGTGCGGTCACCGGCGCGCGCAACGTCGGCGTGCTGATCGAGCGTGGCGTGCGGCCGGACTGAACCATGGGAAAGGCCTATCTCAGCCTCGGCAGCAATGTGGAACCCGAGCGCCACCTGCGGGTGGCGGTGGATGCGCTTCGCGAGCGCTTCGGCGAGGTGGTGCTGTCGCCCGTCTACCGCACGCGCGCGGTCGGCTTCGACGGTACCGACTTCCTCAATGCGGCGGCCATCATCGACAGCGACCTGGATCCGCTGGCGCTGAACGACTGGCTGCACGCGCTGGAAGACGCGCATGGTCGCGACCGCAGCGGTCCGCGCTTCTCCGACCGCACGCTCGACATCGACATCGTGCTCTACGACGACCGGGTGATGCAGGGGCCGGGCAACCTGCGCCTGCCGCGCGATGAGCTGAAGCATGCCTTCGTGCTGCTGCCCCTGGTCGACATCGCACCCGACGTGGTCGAACCGCGCAGCGGCCATACGCTGGCGGCGCTGTGGCGCGGGCATCCCGACCACGACACGCCTCCGCAGGCGGTCCCGTTCCCGTAGCGCGCGCATGGCGCACGCTACGCCACATGCGCGTCAGGCGATGTGCCGGCCGCCGTCGACGTGGATTACCTGGCCGGTGACGTAGCCGGCGGTGTCGCCGAGCAGCCACGCCACGGTACCGGCGATGTCGTCCGGATCTCCGACGCGCGCCAACGGGGTCTGCGCCAGCAGGCGCGACTGTACGTCGGGATCGATCCCGCCATCGGGCCACAGGATGGCGCCGGGCGACACGGCATTCACCCGCACCTCCGGCGCCAGCGATACCGCCAGTCCGCGCGACACYGCCAGCAGCGCGTCCTTCGAGGCCGCGTAGACCGCCAGGTCCGCACGTGGCCTCTCGGCATAGACATCGGCGATGTTGACGATGGCGCCGCGTGCGGCGCGCAGGTGCGGAGCGGCCGCCTGCGCCAGGAAGAAGGGCGCGCGTCCGTTGACCGCGAACAGTTCCTCCCACTGCGCGGGGGTGGTGGCGCCGGCGGGGGTGGGATAGAAGGCGGAGGCATTGTTGACCAGCGCGTCGAGGCGGCCGAAGTGCCCGACGGTCTTGGCCACCAGTTCCGGCAGCCGGTCGAAGACTGCCAGGTCGGCCTGCAGCATCAGCGTGCTGCCCGCGCGTGCCGCTTCCAGGTCTCCGACCAGCGTGCGCATGTCGGAAGACGACCCGCGATAGTGCAGCGCCAGGTCATGGCCCTCGGCGTGGAGGCGACGTGCGATCGCCGCGCCGATGCGGCGTGCGGCACCGGTGATCAGGACGACGCGACGCGCTGTGGACATGGCAGGCTCCGGAAGCAAGGCCCGCATTGTCCCCTGAGTTGCACCGGAATGGCGCATGGCACCGCCAGCAATGTGAGGAGAACGCGGCATCGCCCGGATGCTTGACGGCGTGCGCATCGACCATGCATGTTGCGATGCATTACTCCTCGCCGGATGTGCCGGCGGGGACAGCAGGAAGGCGAATGGACTGGGCGAAGTACCGCACCACGACCTTTGACGAACTGATCCAGGCCGATGGACGGCCGCGACCGGCCGCGCGTCGCCTGGTGGAATACCTGGCCGGCCTGTCCGGCCGCGAGCTCGCCGAACGCCAGCTCGCCGCCGACGTGGTGGCGCGCGTCCAGGGCATCACCTTCACCGTGTATTCCGACGGCCGCAACGTCGACCGCACGCTGCCGTTCGACCTGATCCCGCGCATCATCCCGCTCAGCGAATGGC
>NZ_JBGFFG010000338.1:0-3802 GCF_056175765.1 Pseudoxanthomonas sp. LjRoot204_2
GCCGTCGATCGCGCCGCCGGTGTCGTTGCCCGAACCCGAGCCGGCGCCCGTCGCCGTGCTGCACGCCAGCCGCATCACCGCCACCGGGCCCACGCCGCCCCCCGCCGCCATCACCGTGCCGACCCTGACGGTCGTCAGCGACAACGCCGCCGAGGCGCGCGAAAGCGATGAGCAACTGGTGCACATGCGCGGCGAACTGGCGGCCATGCGCGAGATGATCGAACGCGAAATGCACCGCCTCACCGACGAACGCCTGCGCGGTTCGCCGGTGCGCATGCAGGCGATGGAGCTGATGGAAGACTACGGCTTCGATGCCGGCATCACCCGCGACATCGCCCTGCAGATCCCCGCCGACACCGAAGCCCACCGTGGGCGCGGCCTGATGCTGGGCCTGCTGTCGAAGAAGTTGCCGGTGCTCGACGCCGACCTGCTGGAGACCGGCGGCGTGATCGCCCTGGTCGGCCCCACCGGTGCCGGCAAGACCACCACCATCGCCAAGCTGGCCGCCTGCTTCGCACAGCGCCACAACCCGCGCGACGTGGCGCTGGTGACCACCGACACCGTGCGCGTCGGCGGCCGCGAGCAGCTGCACGGCTACGGCCGCCAGCTCGGCATCGCCGTGCACGAGGCCGACAGCGCGCAGACCCTGGCGCTGGTGCTGGAACGCCTGCGCGACTACAAGCTTGTACTGATCGACACCGCCGGCCTGGGCCAGCGCGACCGCAACCTGGTCGGCCAGCTCAACTGGCTGCGCGCCTCGGGCCAGGTCAGGACCCTGCTCTGCCTGCCTGCGAATTCGCACTTCTCCGACCTGGACGAAGTCGTGCGCCGCTTCAACACCGTACAGCCGCAAGGCGTGGTGCTTACCAAGCTGGACGAGACCGGCCGCCTGGGCAGCGCGCTGAGCGTGGTCGTCGACCACCAGCTGCCGATGACCTGGGTGACCGACGGCCAGCGCGTCCCCGACGATCTCCACCGCGCCAACAGCGCCCACCTCGTGCTGCGGCTTGACCAGCTGCGCCGCGAAGCCGACGAACCCTGCTCGACCGAGGCCACCCATGTCGCCTGACCACCCGCTGCAGACCAATCCCCGCAGCACCCCGCCGTTGCCCGGCGCCTTCCATCCCGTGCGCGTCGTCGCCATCACCGGCGGCAAGGGCGGCGTGGGCAAGACCAACGTGTCGGTCAACCTGGCCGTGTCGCTCGCCGAAATGGGCAAGCGCACGCTGCTGATGGACGCCGACCTGGGCCTGGCCAACGTGGACGTGCTGCTCGGCCTGTCGCCGAAGTTCACCCTCGCCGATCTCGTCGCCGGCCGTTGCGGCCTGGAGGACGTGCTGCTGGAAGGGCCCGAAGGCGTGCTGGTGGTGCCCGCCTCGTCCGGTTTCCGCCACATGGCCGAACTGACGCCGGCCGAACACGTCGGCCTGGTCAACGTGTTCTCCGAACTGCAGCGCGCCCTCGACTTCATGGTGGTGGACACCGCCGCCGGCATCACCGACAGCGTGCTGACCTTCTGCCAGGCCGCGCAGGACACCGTGGTGGTGGTCTGCGACGAGCCGGCCTCGATCACCGACGCCTACGCGCTGATCAAGGTACTGGCGCGCGAACGCGGCCTGGACCGCGTGCACGTCATCGCCAACATGGTCCGCGACCCCAATGAAGGCCGGAAGCTGTACGAGAAGCTGGCCCGCGTCTGCGAACGTTTCCTCGGCGACGTCGCCCTGCACTACCTGGGCGCCGTGCCGCAGGACGACTGGTTGCGCCGTGCGGTGCAGCGCCAGCAGGCCGTCGTGAAGGCATACCCGGGCAGCCCCTCGGCGCGTGCCATCGCCGAGATAGCACGCACGACGGCGCGCTGGCAGCCGCCGGTCGGCGCCCGCGGCAACGTGGAGTTCTTCGTCGAACGCCTGATCCAGCGCGGGGTGGCCGCATGAACACCGCCGCCGCCCAGTACCGCGCCGTGCAGCGCGGCAACGCCAACGACTTCGTCACCCAGCACGCCGACCTGGTCCGCCGCATCGCGCACCACCTTGCGGCGCGACTGCCSGCCAGCGTGGAGMTCGACGACCTGRTSCAGGCCGGCATGATCGGCCTGCTGGAAGCCTCGCGCAGCTACGACGCCGAACAGGGCGCGTCCTTCGAAACCTATGCCTCGATCCGCATCCGCGGTTCGATGATCGACGAGATCCGTCGCGGCGACTGGGTCCCGCGCTCGGTGCACCGTCGTGCCCGCCAGGCCGCGGCGACCGTGCGCGAGATCGAGCAGCGCACCGGCCGCGCCGCCATCGCCACCGAAGTCGCGTCCGCGATGGAGATGCCGTTGCCGGAGTACCTGCGCCTGATGGAAGACGCCGCGCGCGGCCAGGTCCTCAGCCTGGAATCGCACATCGACGACCACGGCGAACCCAACACCTCCCGCACCGGCGGTCCGTCGCCGCAGCAGAACCTGGAGCGCAGCGAGTTCCGCCAGCAACTGGTCAAGGCGATCGGCCACCTGCCCGAGCGCGAGCAGCTGGTGCTGTCGATGTATTACGAGCAGGAGCTCAACCTGAAGGAAATCGGCGCCGTACTCGGCGTGAGCGAATCCCGCGTCTGCCAGATCCACGGCCAGGCGATGGTGCGCTTGCGCGGCCGCCTGCAGGTGTTCGAGAAGGCGGACGCGGGGCTGGAAGACGACGAGTGACCTTGGCAATCGCGCGACCCCGCAGGAGCGGTGTCGCCTCCGCTAAACCTTTCCCGCCCCCGGCCGATATCCCCACCAGACCCACCGTCCACGCAATACCGGAGCATCCGTGACCAACAAGAACATGCGCATCCTGATCGTGGACGACTTCTCCACCATGCGCCGCATCATCAAGAACCTGCTCAACGACCTCGGCTACACCAATACCGCCGAGGCCGAGGACGGCAACAGCGCGCTGACCGCGCTGGGCCAGGGCAGTTTCGACTTCGTGGTCACCGACTGGAACATGCCCGGCATGACCGGCATCGAGCTGCTGAAAGCCATCCGCGCCGACGATCGCTACAAGACCCTGCCGGTGCTGATGGTGACGGCCGAAGCCAAGCGCGAGCAGATCATCGAAGCGGCGCAGAACGGTGTGAACGGCTACATCATCAAGCCGTTCACCGCGCAGACGCTGGAAGAGAAGCTCGGCAAGATTTTCGAACGTCTCGGAGCGGCCGCCTGATGAGCGCCGTCGCCGATGCCACCAGCGCCCGCGCGGCACTCGTGGAGAAACTGCAGACCGCACTCGACGCCCTCGAACAGGGCGACGAAGCCGGCTGGCGGCGCGAACTGGATGCCATCGCCGCCTGGCGCACGCAGCCCATGATGCAGGGCCTGGGGCGGCTTGCCCGCGAACTGGCGCAGACGCTGGGCGAACTGCCGCCGACCGACGCCGGCGATCTCGACGATGCCTGCGCGCGACTGGACCACGTGGTCGAAATGACCGAACAGGCCAGCCACAAGACCCTGGACCTGGCCGAGCAGTGCCGGGGCTACGCCACCCAGCTGAAAACCACCCCGCTGTCCGCCGAGCAGGCCGCGCTGGTGGACAGCATCGGCAAGGGGCTGTCGGAGATGGCGCTGGCACAGAGCTACCAGGACCTGACGGGCCAGATCATCCGCCGGGTGGCCGGCATCGTGCGACGCGTGCACGAAGGTTTCGGCGCCCTCGGCCTTCCGCCGCCGGAAAAAAACCGCGACAAGCCTTCAGAACTCGCCGGCCCGGCCGTTGCTGGTCTGGACCGCAATGCATTTTCGCAGGACGACGCCGACGACCTGCTGTCCGGTCTGGGG
>NZ_JBGFFG010000339.1:0-3782 GCF_056175765.1 Pseudoxanthomonas sp. LjRoot204_2
ATGTCCGCCATCCCCAGCACCCGCCCTATGCTATCCGAAGGCCTCGCCGACGCCCTCACCCGCGCGCAGGCCCAGGTCAACTCGCTGGTGCTCGGCAAGTCGCACGAAGTACGGCTGGCTTTCGTGGCCTTGCTGTCGGACGGCCACCTGCTGATCGAAGACCTGCCGGGCCTAGGCAAGACCACGCTGGCCCATGCACTGGCGGCCACGCTCGGGCTGGCTTTCCAGCGGGTGCAGTTCACGTCGGACCTGTTGCCGGCCGACGTACTGGGCGTGTCGGTGTACGACGCGCAGGCACGCGCCTTCAGCTTCCATCCGGGGCCTGTCTTCACCAACGTGCTGCTGGCGGACGAGATCAATCGCGCACCGCCCCGCACGCAGAGCGCCCTGCTCGAGGCGATGGCCGAGCATCAGGTCACGCTGGACGGCGTGACGCATGCGCTGCCTGCACCCTTTTTCGTGATCGCCACGCAGAATCCGGTCGACCTCTCCGGCACGTATCCCTTGCCGGATTCGCAGCTGGACCGGTTCCTGCTGCGGCTGGCGCTGGGCTATCCCAGCGCAGAGTCGGAACGCGCGCTGCTGGCCGGCAGCGACCGCCGCATGCTGATCGCACAGGCGATGCCCCTGCTGTCCTCGGACGACGTGATGGCGCTGCGCCGGGCCGTTGCGGACGTACATGCCAGTGACGCCCTGATCGACTACGTGCAGGCGCTGCTCACGCGCAGCCGCCAGCATCCGGGGGTACGCGTAGGCCTGTCGCCCCGCGCCGGCATCGCGCTGCTGCGCGCGGCGCGCGCGTACGCGCTGCTGCTCGGACGCATGCACGTGTTGCCGGACGATGTGCAGGCCCTGTTCGCCGCGGTCGCAGCGCATCGCCTGGTACCCGAGGCGGAAGCGGCATCGGCGGGTGCACTGGCCAAGGCGATCCTGCACGCGGTGCCGGTGGATTGAGCATGGCGCTCTCCCTGATCCGTCGATTCGCGCGTCTGGCGCGGCCACGGCGACCGGAGTCGTTGCCCGTCGTGCTCGAGCGCAGGCGCATCTACGTGCTTCCCACGCCGTTCGGACTGTTCTTCGCCACCCTGGTGAGCGCGATGATCCTGGGTGCGCTGAATTACAACAACAACCCGGCACTGCTGCTCGCATTGCTGCTCGCTGCCACCGCGATGGCCAGCCTGATCTTCGCCCACCTTCAACTCGCCGGCCTGCACATCGATGCCTTGTCGGCTGATCCTGTCCCGGTCGGCACGCCCCTGCGCCTGCACGTCGCGCTCGCATCACGCGACGCGCGCGTGCGCCACGGGCTACGCATCGATGCGTGCGGCCACCCTGCGTTCACGTCGTTGCCGGCGTCCGACGGCACCGTGGTCGAAGTGGTACTTCCGACGGAACGGCGCGGCTGGTTCGATGTCGACCGCGTGCGCATCTCCACCACGCAGCCGCTGGGTCTCGCCAGGGCGTGGGCATGGGTATGGCCCGACTCGCCGTTGCTGGTGTATCCCGCCGCGGAAGTACAAGGCCCGCCGCTACCGCCTGCGGACAAGGGCGGCACCAAGGCCAGGCTGGATCTGGCGGGCGAGGATGTGCACCAGTTGCGCAACTATCGCGCGGGCGATGCCCGGCGTGCCATTGCCTGGAAACCGTCCGCGCGTCGCGACCAGTTGCTCGTTCGCGACTACGAACGGCCACTGGGGCGCGCCGTGGAACTCGACTGGGACGCGTTGACGATGCTTGGACACGAAATGCGCATCCAGCGACTCGCGCACTGGGTCGAATGCGCCGAACGCGAGGGCCTCCGCTACCGCCTGCGGCTGCCCGGCCAACCTGCGCTGGGCCCGGCGGACGGTCCCGCGCACCGCCACGCCTGCCTGCGCGCCCTGGCGCTGCTTCCGCATGAAGCCCGCTGACGTCCCCACGCTGGACGCACTCAGTCGCCAGTGGACGCTGGCCGCCGCGGGCGCCTGCCTGCTGCCATTGCTTGTCCAGCTGCCGACGACGCTGGCGTTCGGTATCGGGGCCACGGGTGTCGTGCTGGCGCTGGCGTCATGGCGTCGCCCCCTGCATGGCCTGCTGAGGGCATTGATGGCGCTGGCGTTGTTCGCGGCGGTGATGTCGGTGACCGGCATGCAGTTCGGACGCGATACCGGGTGCGCGCTGCTCGCCGGCATGCTGGCGCTCAAGCCTACCGAGACCCGCACGCTGCGCGACAATCGCAGCCTGCTGGGCTTTTCGCTGTTCGCACCGTTCGCCGCGTTCCTCCTCGACCAGGGACCATTGAGCATGGCGCTGGGCCTCGCCAGCGTGCTGGGTGCCTTGGTCGCGCTGCATCGACTCGCCGATGCCGAGGCCGTATCGCTGGCCGGCCTGTCGCGCCCGCTGCACCAGGTTCGCGAAATCGGAAAACTGGTGGCCATCGGCGTGCCGCTGGTGATGGCGGCCTTCTGGTTGTTCCCGCGCTTTCCGTCGCCATTGTGGGGCGTACCTGAGCGGGCCCTGTCGAAGCCGGGCCTCAGCGACGACATGTCGCCCGGCAGCTACCTGGACCTCATCGCCGACGAGGCGCCCGCGCTGCGCGTGCAGTTCTTCGGCGCCACGCCTCCCACGAGCCAGATGTACTGGCGTGGCCCGGTGCTGACGGACTTCGATGGCCGCACCTGGACGCGTCGCGATGCGCCCCCTGCCCTGCCGCCGGCCGATACGGCGCGCGCCGCACTCAACTGGGATTACCAGATGGACGTGGAGCCCAGCGACCGTCGCGACCTGGTGGCGCTCGACCTTCCGAACGCGACACCCGATGGCGTGTGGATGGCCCGCGACTACAGCATGGCGACGCGCACGCCGCTCAGCTCGCTGACACGGTGGCGCCTGCAGTCATCACTTCCGACGCGGTTCGAAGCCGACCTGTCGGTATCGCGACGCGCCCAGGCCCTGCAGCTGCCGCCGGGCTTCAATCCGCGCACCCGCGCACTGGGTGCGCAATGGCGCCGCGATGCGGGCGCCAACGATGCAGCGATCGTCGCGCGCGCGCTCCAGTGGATACGGTCCGACTTCGCCTACACGCTGGACACGCCATTTCCCGGCCGCGACACCGTCGACGAATTCCTCTTCGACCAACAGCAAGGGTTCTGCGAGCACTTCAGTTCGTCGTTCGTGTTCCTGATGCGGTCGGCGGGCATCCCAGCGCGCGTAGTCACCGGCTATGCGGGCGGCAAGTACAACGCATTGGGAAAGTACTGGATCGTCCGCAACCTGGATGCCCATGCGTGGGCAGAAGTGTGGATCCCCGGGCGAGGCTGGGTGAGGGTAGATCCCACCGCCGCCGTTGCGCCCGAGCGCATCTATGACACGATCGAAGACCGACTGGGGGCCGGCGGCGCCATGGGCAACCTGATCGGCATCGAGGACCTCGGCCAGGTCGGCGACTGGTTGCGCCGGGGCTGGAACGACCTGGTGCTGGGTTTCGACGCCAAGCGGCAATCACGCCTGCTGGAGCGTCTCGGCGCCAAGCAACTGGGCAGCAGTGAGTTGACGGCACTGTTCGGGGTTTTTGCAATGGGGGCCATGGCCTGGATGGGCTGGCTGCTGGCCCGGGGCGAGCGGCAACGGGATCCCTTGTTGCGCGCTTGGCATGCGCTCAGCCGACGCTACGCGCGCCTTGGCCTGGGACGAGAGCCTCATGAAAGTCCTGCGGCGTGGGCCCGCCGTGCGGCCGCCGGTCGCCCCCGCACGGCGAATCGGCTGCTTTCACTCAGCCAGCGTTTCGCTGCAGCGCGCTACGC
>NZ_JBGFFG010000340.1:0-3757 GCF_056175765.1 Pseudoxanthomonas sp. LjRoot204_2
CGGTGACTTCATCGTAGGCGGCATCGTCGACGGCTTCCGGCGACATGCCGCCGGTGACCGTCGGCGGCGTGGCCACGTCGGGCAGCAGCGCCCACGTGCCGGCGAAGTAGTCGAGCACGCCGAGCAGGCCGGCGACGTCGGCACCGGTGTCGGCCGACAGCGGCGATGCGCCGACCTGGCCGCGGCTGCGCACCATCAGGCGTTCCTGGTTGGTGTCGAAGCGCGGCGGGCTCTTGCCGGCCGGCAGGGTGATGGCATCCATCACGGCGATGCCGGGCTCACGGAACGGACGCGCCACGCCGGGCAGCGCCACGTGGAAAACGCCGTCGCTGAAGGACAGCGCATCGTTCTCGTCGATGCTGCCGCCGGAGGGGGCRATCACGACCGACTGCGCCACGCTGACGCGCATGCCTTCCAGGCGTTCCAGCGTGCCGGGCAGGGCGTCAGGACCCAGCTCGGCGGCGGTCAGCTCGATCGCGGCAGGCAGGGCGACGCCGGTTTCCAGCACTTCGAGCGTCGGGGTGACGATCTCGGTGATGGCCAGCTGGTGCGGATTGGACGACGGGGTGAATTCCTCGACCGTACCGGTGACGCGCACGCGGTTGCCGACGGCGGCGGTGGCGGGCGGCGCGCTGCTGGTGAACACGAACACGGCTTCGGACGTGGTCGGGTCGCCGTCGTCGTTGGCGGCCTGCAGGAAGAAGCCGTTGTTGAACTTGATCGCCGTGACGATGCCTTCGGTCACCACGCGCTTGCCGTTGTGCGGCGACAGCAGGCCGTTGCCCTGGATCTGCGCGATGGTCAGCGCCAGCGGCGGCTCGGGCGGTTCCGGCGGCTCGGCGCCGCTGTTGCGCGGATTCGGCGCACCGACCGCGAAGTCGGCGCCGTTGTTGTTGGTGTCGATGCTGCCGTCGCCGCCACGCAGCGCAGCGGTGGTGTTGCTGAGCGTGCCGGTCGGCGCGCTGCCTTCGAAGCAGTTGGCCGCACTGCCGAAGCCGACGAAGTCGACCACGTTCGCATCGGCCGTCGGGCAGGCGCCCGTCAGCGCCGTGGTGCTGCGGCTCAGCGCGACCTTGCCGGCGGTGCCGCTCATCGCAATGGTGCCCACCGCGTCAGGCGCGGGCAGGTCCACCGTGCCGCCGGCGCCCTGCGCCTGCTGGACCAGGTAGAAGCCGCCGGCCGGGATGGTGCCCGTCAGGTTGGTGCGCCCGCTCCAGGTGGTGCCTGCGGAGGAGGTGTACTGCACGCTCCAGCCCGTCAGGTCGACCGCAGTGGGGCCGTTGTTGCGCAGCTCGATGAAGTCGTTCTTCAGCGTGGCACCGCTGTTGCCGCCGCCGCCGTAGACCTGGCTGATGACCACCTGTGCCTGTACCGACGAAGCGGCGAACAGCAAGGCGAAAGACGCGAGCACGGCCGCGACGCGGCCCCGTGGCATTTCCATGTAACGGGTTCTCCCTCAGTGGATTGGACGCCGACCCCCGCGGGAGCGATGCCGCCCCCGGCCGACGCAATGTAGCCCAAGCCTGTGGTACGCGCATTGCATGGGCGTGACACGGGCGCCGGTTTCCCGTCGCATCGCCCGGGCCGTCGACCGGCATCGGTTACGCTGGCGTCCCCGCCGCCGCTTGGGTGGTGCACCGGTTGAACGACGGATGGCCGTAGAGAAGAACGAACGCCCGCTGGAAGCAGGCATCCACACCGACCTGTCCGGCCGGATGAGCTACGGCGGCTACCTGCAGCTGGACCGCCTGTTGTCTGCGCAGCACCCGGTGTCGGACCCGCCGCACCACGACGAGATGCTGTTCATCGTCCAGCACCAGGTCTCGGAACTGTGGATGAAGCTGATGATCCACGAGTTGCAGGCGGCGATCGGCTTCCTCCAGCGCGACCAGGTCTGGCAGGCCCGCAAGGTGATGGCTCGCGCCAAGCAGGTGCTGCGCCAGCTGACCGAGCAGTGGTCGGTGCTGGAAACGCTGACCCCGTCCGAGTACATGGGCTTCCGCGACCTGCTGGGCCCGTCGTCGGGTTTCCAGTCGCTGCAGTACCGCACCATCGAATTCCTGCTCGGCAACAAGAATGCGGCGATGCTTAAGGTGTTCGCCCATGACCCGGAGGGCCATGCCGGGCTGGAGGCCGTGCTCGACGCCCCCAGCCTCTACGACGAATTCCTGATGTACCTCGCCCGCTGGGGCCACGGGATCCCCCCGCAGCACCTGCAGCGCGACTGGCGCCAGTCGCACGCCGCCGACGCCGCGCTGTTGCCGGTGTTCGAAGCGATCTATGAGGACACCGACCGCTACTGGCGCGAGTACTCGCTGTGCGAGGACCTGGTGGATCTGGAAAGCCAGTTCCAGTTGTGGCGCTTCCGCCACATGCGCACGGTGATGCGCATCATCGGTTTCAAGCGCGGTACCGGCGGGTCCAGCGGCGTGGGCTTCCTGCGCCAGGCGCTAGAGCTGACCTTCTTCCCGGAACTGTTCGACGTGCGCACGTCGATCGGCCCCAATCGCTGATGGGCGAGCGGGGTCGGCCGGATCGAAATCCCTTGGAAATCAGTAGGTTGACTCGCTGAACAGGCAAGGCGACTGCTACACCACCGGCGTTTCAGCGATTTGACGAGGGCCCGCCGGGTCGGTGATCCTCGCCCGTCCCCTGCGCTCGTTGCAGGGGAAACCGAAATCCTGAACTACTTTTCTAGGGGGAGCCCGCATGAGCGGAGCCGTCGATACGCAACCGGGGCACGTTCCCGACTACGCCCAGGTCATGGGCCATCCGCGTCCGTTGTGGATGCTCTTCATGACCGAGTTCTGGGAACGCTTCGCGTTCTATGGCATCCGTTGGGCACTGGTGCTCTACATCGTGGCCCAGTTCCACGGGGGGAGTGGCACGGGTGAGGCACCCGCCAACCAGATTTACGGTGCATATCTGGCGCTGGTCTACGCCGCGGCGATCTTCGGCGGTTACGTAGCGGATCGCGTGATCGGCTATCAACGCTCGATCCTGGTGGGCGCGGTGATCATGGCGGCAGGTTTGTTCATGATCGCGGTGCCCAACGAGAACATTTTCCAATTGGGTCTGGCCACGATCATCGCGGGCAACGGCCTTTTCAAGCCGAACATCTCGACGATGGTCGGCAAGCTCTACACCACCGGGGACGAGCGCCGCGATTCGGGTTTTACCCTGTTCTACATGGGTATCAACCTGGGCGCCATGGTCTCGCCGCTGCTCACCGGCTGGCTGGCCGAGAAGGTATTCGGCGCTGAGGGTATGCCGGCCTACAAGGTGGTGTTCATCACCTCGGGTATCGGCATGCTGGTGAGCCTGGTGTGGTTCTGGTTTGGTCGCGGCCAGTTGAAAGGGGTAGGTACGCCACCTGCCGGTGGCGAGGGCAAGGGCAGGGTGCTGTTGACGGCGATCGGTGCGGTGCTTGCGATCCCGGTCATCTACTTCCTGCTGCGCCTTGGCGCCAGCACGCTCCAATGGGTGCTGACCGCGATGTTCATCGGTCTGGGCATCCTGTTGCTGGTTGAGGGTATCCGCAACGGACCCAAGCAGCGCGACATGGTGATTGCGATGCTGATCATCTTCGCGTTCAACGTGCTGTTCTGGTGCTTCTTCGAACAGGCGGGCAGCTCTTTCAGCTTCCTGGCGGACAAGATCGTCAACCGCGATTTCGGCGGCTGGATCTTCCCGGTGGGCTGGTTCCAGTCGGTGAACTCGGTGGCCATCATCACGCTTGCGCCGATCATGGCCTGGC
>NZ_JBGFFG010000341.1:0-3754 GCF_056175765.1 Pseudoxanthomonas sp. LjRoot204_2
CGGCGAGGGTGAGCGTGCCCACAGGGCTGTCGAGACGGCGGAAGAGGATCATGGTGGAAAGCTCAAGGTAGGAGCGACGTAAGTCGCGACCGTATGAATGAAAATGCTTTGTTGTCGGAAGGATCCCGGTCGCGACTTACGTCGCTCCTACAACAGCAGACGCTTTGGGCGCCGCCATGCTGCCCTTCCACACATGGATCACCGCATAGCCGCGCCAAGGCCGCCACGCTTCGGCGCGCGCAGTCAGCGCTTTGGCGGTCATTCGCGTGCCGTCGGTCGGCACGGCCTTCTGCAGCACCAGATCGTCGGCGGGAAACGCATCCGGGTGGCCGAGCGCGCGCAGCGCCATGTAGTGCGCGGTCCACGGACCGATGCCGGGCAGGGCGATCCAGCGCGACGTGAAATCCTCCAGCGTGCGCTCGGGCCGGAAATCCACCCGCCCATCCAGCAACGCGCGCGACAACCCGCGGATTGTCTCGGCGCGTGCGCGGGTCAGGCCGATCTCCGTCAGGTCCACATCGGCCAGGAGATCCGGTGTGGGGAACAGGTGCGTCAGTCCGTCGAACGGGATCGCGAGCGGCGTGCCGTGCCGTTGTGCGAGGCGTGCGGTCAACGTGCGCGCCGCGGCTACGCTGACCTGCTGGSCGATCACCGCGCGCACCGCGATCTCGAAGCCATCCCATCCGCTGGGCAGGCGCAGGCCGGGACGCGCGGCCAGCAGCGGCCGCAATCGCGGATCGTCGCCGAGTGCGTCGGCGATCGCGGCGGGATCCGCATCCAGGTCGAACATGCGGCGAAGGCGGCTGACGATCTGCAATAGGTCGCTCGGGGCGCTGCCGTGCAGTTCCAACCTCAGTGCGTGCGAACTGGCGTCCCACGCGCTGACGCGGAGCCAGCCGGGTGCGTCCGACGTGCCGATCACGCGCAGGTAGCTGCGCTCATCGACGACTTCCACGCCGGGCAACGCACGGCCACGCAGGAAATCGAGCATCGCGGTGAAGTCGTACGGCGGGCGATAACCGAGCCGCAACGTCATCACCTCGTGCGTCGGCGGCAGCTCGCGCTTGCGCAGGTCGCGCGGCGCCATCCGGTATTCCTCGCGGAACGCCGTATTGAACCGGGTCAGGCTGCCGAAGCCGGCGGCCAGCGCCACCTGCGTGATCGGCAGCGTGGTTTCGGTCAGCAGCTGTTTGGCGAACAACAGGCGGCGCGTGCCGTGCACATCCACCGGCGTGGCACCGAGACGATCGGTGAACAGCCGCCGCAGTTGCCGTTCGCCCAGGCCCACGCGTTCGGCAAGGTTCGCCACGGGCGCATCGACCAGTGCACCCTGGTCGATCAGCTTCAATGCGCGCGCCACCACTTCATCGCCACGCCGCCACGTGCCATCGCCCGGTGCCAGTTCCGGCCGGCAGCGCAGGCAGGGGCGGAAGCCCGCGGCTTCTGCGGCCGCTGCGTTCCGGTAGTAGACGATGTTCTGCGGTTTCGGCGCCGGTGCCGGGCACACCGGCCGGCAGTAGATCCGCGTGCTGGTGACGGCGGTGAAGAACAGCCCATCGAAGCGCGGATCGCGGCTCAGCCGCGCCTGTTCGCAGACGTGGCGGTCGGGCAGCAGGCTGGCGGCATCGGACATGCGCGCAGGCTAGCACCGGCCACGCGTTAGGACTCGCCGTTTCCGGACATCAATGCGGCGACGGCGTCCGCGGCCGCAGGACAGGCGCGAAGGTATCGAGCGTGCCGTCGTTCGGGGCCGCAGGTATTCCCAGCAAGTGGGCGAGCAGGGGATAGACGTCGACGTTGTCGAAGGCGGGCAGCGCCGCGTTCGGGACGAAGTCGGGGCCGGTGGCCACGAAGAACGCACGCATCTGCGGGTCTTCCGGTGCGAAGCCGTGCTCGCCTTTCACGGGCTGCCTGGGCAGTGGGTGGCGATGCAGCTGCAGGCGCCAGCCGACGTCCGACTGGCACACGAAGGGCGCTATGCGCGGATTGCGCCCGTAGTGCCAGGCCGCGGGCAGCGTTTCCTTGCTCCAGCAGGTGTAATGGTCGTGGCGGCCGACCAGGCGGCGCGCCACGTCCGCTTCCTGGCCGGGGCGCGGGGTGATGTGGGCGACGGGACCGAGCGAGGACCAGGAGAACAGGGCCTCCGGCAGCACGTCGTCGAGATAGGCGGTATCGACGCTGCGCACATCGGCCATGCCATGGTCCGACAGCACGATCAGGTTGGTCGAATCCCGCAGGCGCCGCGCCTCCAGGCCGCGCAGCAACGCCGCGAGGGCGTCGTCGATCTCGTGCATGGCAGCGAGTGCCCGGGGCGAAAAAGTGCCGTCGGCATGCGCGGCGACATCGTACTGTTCGAGATACAGGGTGATGAAGCGCGGGCGCTCGGCCGCCGGCAGGTCCAGCCACGCCAGGACGCTGGCCACGCGCTGGGCGGGCGTTGTTCCACTATCGAAGGGGCGCCAATGGTCGGGGCGTCCGCCCGCGATTTCCGCTTCCGAACCGGGCCAGAACATCGTCGCCGTCTTCAGGCCGGCGCGCTGGGCGCCGATCCAGACCGGTTCGCCGCCCCAGAACCGGCCGTCGCGCCCGGAGGCTTTCTTCGATTCGAACTGCCCAAGCACGGCATCCCGCATGTCGTTGTGCACGATGCCGTGGCGATCAGGACGCAGCCCGGTCACCAGGGTGTAGTGATTGGGGAACGTCAGCGTCGGGTAGGACGGGTTCAGCCAGGCGGCATGCGCGCCTTGCGCGAACAGCGCATCCAGCGTCGGCATGCGGCCACTGCCGGGGATGTCGGCACGCAGGCCGTCGATGGAGACGAGCAGTACGGTGCGAGGCTGAGGCGCGGAAGGAGCGTTGGGGGTGGAGGCGCAGCCGGCAATCCATGACAGGACCACCAGCAGCATCACCCTGACGAATGGCAGGTGCATGCGTTACGGGGAAAAGCTGGAATCGGCCACAGCTTGGCAGACTCCGGGGCATTCCGCATGACAGCGCTAGTCCGACTTTCGTCCATCGTCCTGCTGGTTGCGTCCGGCGTCGCCAGTGCCGCCTCGCCCACGGCCGTCCACGAGGCCGAGTGCGCTGTCTGGCAGCGTGAGCTGAGTTTCGCTGACGCCGTGGCGCAGCATGACGCGGACGCCTTCGCCAGCCATCTCCACCCCCAGGCCGCCTTCGGCGTCAGCCAGAAACCGACCCGTGGGCGCGACGCGATCACCCGCGAGTGGGCGCCGCTGATCGAGGGCAAGGCGCTCAGGCTCAGCTGGTATCCGGCCACCGTGACCCTGGGGGGCGATGGCCGGACCGCTTACTCCAGCGGCCCGGCGCTGTACGAGGATCCCAAGACCGGCGATGCCCGCCTCGGTCGATTCGGCTCCGTCTGGTACCGGAACGATGAAGGCACCTGGCAGGTGCTGTTCGACGACGGCGTCGTGCCGCAGAAGGCGGATGCGGCCGCCGTCCAGCGTTTCCACGAAGGTCGGAAGGCGCGATGCCCGGCGGCCTGAGGTCCCGCTGAACCGGACCGGGACGATCGCGACGCGCATGTCACATTGGGCGTATCGTCGTTACCCAGCTCGGCCGGAGCCCCTCTCATGAAGTACGTCTCTGCCTTATTCGCTGCCTGCCTGATGGCGGCTGCCGCGCAGGCGCAAGCGCAGGCGTCCGTCGAGCGTGACGGAGACGCCCAGGCGCCGGAGCGCGCCGCCGATGCGACAGCGCCTGTCGCCCCGCCATCGAAGCATCAGGAAAAGCC
>NZ_JBGFFG010000342.1:0-3724 GCF_056175765.1 Pseudoxanthomonas sp. LjRoot204_2
GGCTGCATGTGCGGCGGCGCCAACGGCTGTGTCGGTGCAGCCTTGGCGCGAGGGATGATGCGGTGGCAATGGTAGTCACCGCTTTTCCGGTCGGTATGGCACCCCTGCTTGTCCACGCCCCCCGCGTGTGCAGGCACCGAGGAGGCGCACGCCAGCCACGCGGCCAGCGCCAGCCCCGCTCTCGCGTGGTGTCCCGGCATCATCAGGGTGACGGTGGGGTTTCGGGCTCGGAGGGCGCGGGGGCCGGGACATCGGGCGGGGGCAAGGCCGCCAGGACATCCTCGGCGTGCTTGAGGTAGTCGGTGAGGTACCAACGATCGCCGCGCCGCGTGAGGCTGACCACCGTGTCGATCTCGCGCTCGCCCAGCGGGTAGTGGATGCGCACGGTGGCCGTGTCGCCCTTCTCCTCCACCAGGCCCGTGCGCAGGTCGGTGAACGTGGTGTCGAGCGGCAGCCCATAACGGGAGAAGGTCGCCTTGGCCTCGATGAAGAACGGCGTCAGCCGTTGCAGGCTGGCCGTCATGCCGGCCTCGCTGAGGTCCTGCTCCGTGGTCAGTCCGCTGCGACGTGCAGCCGGCGCCAGTCGGGCCAGCGTGGTGCGCGCCAGCGCAGGGTCACCCAGGGGTGCCTGCTGCGCCCAGTCGCCGAGTGCGGCGATCACCTGCGCGTAATGGTCGCGTTCTTCCTGGGTGTAGTCGCCCTCGTTCTTCACGTACTGCACGCCGAACAGCCCCAGCGTGCGCGCGGCCTCCTTCAGGTCCCGGTCCTGGYGCGCGAACTGGCGGTCGAAGCTGCGCTGCAGCGTCTTCTCCGCGTCCTTCGCCGACAGCGCGGCCAGCATCGGTACCAGCTTGTCCTCCAGTGGCAGCTCGCTCAGCGGCCAGCGGCTATGGCCGGCACGCCAGGCGGTATCCAGCCGGTCGTGGAGGTCGGGAGGCACGGCGTCGCGGGCGAACCCGACCAGGTCATTCCGCTGCAGGTGGGTGGCCAGTTGGCGCACGGCGGCGGCCGGACCACTGGCGGCACCGGCAAGCTCCTCCGGTCCATGCTTCTTGCAGGCGGCCAGCAGCACCAGCGACAGCCCGAGGGCTGCCAGCACGCGCAGGACGGACGCGGATGGCCTTGGCTTCATGCGGTGTGACTCCCCAGTCGCCCCGCATCTTCGCGGCCCGCGTGGGCGGGCGGCAAGCACCGTCGTCGCAAGTTCTCCGCCGGCGGCCCATAAAAAAGGAGGCCGGGGCGTCTTTCGACGTCGCCGACCTCCTGAAATCCGGCCGAGGCCGGAGGACGAAGTGTTGTGGCACATCTCCGGCCCGCAGGCCGGATGCGCACAGACTACCTGCGTCCCAATGCTAAGGCAACACCTGAAGTAATGCGCTCCAAGTATTTGATTTAATTCAACGAGGCGCCGATTTCTGCCTGGATGGCCTCGGCTGCCGCGCGGGGATCGGCTGCCCGACTGATCGGCCGGCCCACGACGATGGCGTMGGCGCCGAAGGCGAAGGCGTCGGCCACCCCCACGGTACGCTTCTGGTCGTCGCCCGCCGGACCGCCCGGGCGGATGCCGGGGCAGACGATCGAGAAAGCGGACCCGGTCGCGGCGCGGATCATGCCGGCCTCCTGGCCCGAGCAGATCACCCCGTCGATCCCGGCGGCCTGCGCTGCCAGCGCGCGCTGCACGACGATGTCGGCTGGTTCGCCGCCATTGATGCCCATGGCGCGCAGATCGCTGCCGTCCATCGAGGTCAGCACGSTSACCGCSAGCAGGCGCAGGTCGCCGCCGCGCGCTGCGGCGGCTGCCTCCATCATCCCCGCGTGCCAGCCGTGGATGGTCGCGTAAGTCACCGGCCAGCGGGACAGTCCGCGGATCACGCCCGCCACGGTGGCGGGGATATCGAAGAACTTCAGGTCGACGAACACCCGCTTGTCGCGGCGGGCCAGTTCGTCCAGCACGGTGAAGTAGTCGCCGCTGGCGAGCAGCTCCATGCCGATCTTGTAGAACTGCACGGCATCGCCCAGCCGGTCGACCCAGGCCAGCGCGTCGGCACCGGACGGCGCATCCAGCGCGAAGATCAGGCGCTCACGCGCTCTCAGGGCGACCGGCCCACGGCTCACGGTGCGTAGTCCAGCGCTTCGCGCTTGGCCTGGGTGCGTGCGGCGGCCGGCTGGTCCCAGGCGTTGTTGAACAGCGCCGGCTCCCACGAACCGTAGGTCGGGTTGGGCAGCATCCACCAGCGCTCGCCGAACCAGTCGTCGTATTCGTCGAACAGCGCCTGGCGTCCGTCACGCGTGTTGGCTTCCACTTGGACGAAGTCGCCGATCTGGTCGCCGAACTGCATCAGCACGCGGTACTGCTGTCCCGCCAGGCGGYGGCGGCAGTTCTTCTCGGAGCCGTTCTGCTCGCAGCCTTCCAGCACCGTGCCCAGGCCGAGGAACACGCTCTCGTCCGCCACGGGCAGGCCGGCCTCGCGCAGGTTGGCCAGCGTCGCTTCCTTCAGATGCACGGCGCGGTTGGAGATGTACAGGATGGTGACGCCCTTCGCGGCGGCGGCCTTGGCGAAGTCCACCACGCCGGGCAGCGGCTTGGCCTTCTTCTCGGCCACCCACTGGTCCCAGCTGATCTCGTCGTATTCCTTGCCGTCGCGGATCAGGCGCGCCTGGTAGGGCGAGTTGTCCAGCACGGTCTCGTCCACGTCCATCACCACGGCCGGCTTGAGGCCGGCGGCGGCATTGCCGCGCTCGCCCGGGACCAGTGCGTCCCAGTTCTTCTCTTTCAGCGCCACGTCGAGATGGTCGGCGGCGGCACGGAAGGTCTGCATGGTGATCGCGCGATATTCGACCGACGTCTGTACCCAGGCCACGGCATTGAGGTTGTCGTGCGTGCCAGCGTCCTTCGCAGGCGTCGCGGCAGCGGCAGGTGGGGCGGCATCAGCGGGCGCCGCCGCCGGTTCGGTGCGTTTGCAGGCGGCCAGGGTCAGCAACGACGCCGCCAGGCCGGCGGCAAGCAGGGAAACGCGCATGGAAGATCCCATTTCGAATGTGCGGGAATTCTAGCCGACCGCTGTTACACCCGTCGTTCGACGCTGCGGCGCGCGGGTTATCCTGCCGGCCCGATCCAGTTCCCGATGCCTCCATGGAAGACACCGCGCCCGTCCTGACCTCCGCCGAAGCCCGCCTGCTGGGTTGCCTGATCGAAAAGGAAGCCACCACGCCGGAAACGTATCCGCTGACGGTGAATGCCGCGCAGGCTGCCGCCAACCAGAAGACCGCGCGCGAGCCGGTGATGGCGCTGGATCCGGGCGCCGTGAACCATGCGTTGCGGCAGCTGGAACAGAAGGGACTGGCGAAGCAGGTGTTCTCCTCGCGCGCCGAGCGCTACGAGCACCGCACGGCCGCGTTCTTCGGCATTCCCCGGCAGCAAGCCGTGCTGCTGGGCCTGCTGATGCTGCGCGGTGCGCAGACCGTGCACGAATTGCTCGCACGCAGCGAGCGCCTGTTCAAGTTCAACGATGCGGACGATGTCCGCCATCACCTCGACCGCATGATCCAGCGCGACCCGGCCCTCGTCGTGCAGATCCCGCGCGGCCCGGGCCAGCGCGAGGATCGGTACGTGCATCTGTTGAGCGGCGCGGTGGACGTGGCGGCTATCGCCGCGCGCATTCCGGCAGCCTCGGTCGGCGAGCCCGCGACCGCAGAGCTGGAAGCCCGCGTTACAGCACTGGAG
>NZ_JBGFFG010000343.1:0-3715 GCF_056175765.1 Pseudoxanthomonas sp. LjRoot204_2
TGTCTCGCAGGCCGGCTATGCACCCAAGGGGCTGAATCACCTGAAGGGCAGCTACTCGCTCGCTGCCTTCCTGGCGGGCCACCTGGGCAACGCCTGGCTAGGTGCGTTCGAGATCGATGAGGACTCGTTCGCGGTCGTCTGCGTTCTGCCCGATGGCAGCATCATGCCGGGCCTGGACAACGTGTTCGGCCGCGAGGAAGCGCAGAACAAGCTGCGCGAGACGTTCGCGCTGTTGGGCGACGACGTCCAGTTTTCCAAGGCGAAGAAGGTCTACGGGCCTGACAGCTTCGACGCCGAGAAGGAAATCAAGCTGACGGATCTGGTCAAGCCGAAGGGGATGAAGGCCGAACACCGCCTGCGTCCGATCAACTTCGGCTTCGGCCTCAAGGGCGCGCTCGGCGTGGCTGCGCTGCTGCTGGTGATCGCTGGCGGCGGTGGTGCGTACGCGTACATGAAGCATCGCGAAGAAGTGCAGCTGGCCCTTGCGGCGGCGGCCGAGCTGGCCAAGCAGGAAGAGCTGGCGCTCAAGGCCAAGGAAGCGGCGGAGCAAGAGCGCGTTCGCAAGGCCAACGCGCAGCAGCTGACCAAGCCATGGCTGACGGCGCCGACCGGTATCGAGGTCGTACGCGGCTGCGCGTCCGCGGAACAGCTCGTGCCCCTGTCTTTGGGAGGCTGGATCTTCACCCAGTCCACGTGCAGTAACGCTGGCCTGGTGGCGACCTACCGTCGATCCGCGGTGGCGCCCACGACGGTGGCCCAGTTCGCCGAGGCGGTGAATGCGCGCATGGGCAGTGCCGCCACGATCATCGACGCGGGTGAGGCTGGCACAGTCAGTTTCCCGGTCGAGGCTCCTGTCAACGTGCCGGCGCAGTTGAACGAGGCCAAYGCATTGCTGGTCGCGCTGACGGCGCGCATGCAGGGCCTGGGCAGTGCTGGGGACGTGGCCTTCACCTACACCGAGAAGCTGTTCACCCCCGACCCGAATTCCGATGCGCCCACAGCATCGCCTGATTGGCGCACCAGCCAATACACCATCACGACCAAGCTGCCGCCGCGCACGTTGCTTGCGGACTTGGATACCACGGGCCTGTACGTCACCAGCATCGAAACCCGGCTGGCCGAGCAAGCCGAGCTGACCTGGACCATTACCGGAGAGATCTATGGCAAGTAAGACCCTGCTGATGCTGGCGCTGCTCTGTGCGTCGCCGCTGGTGTCCGCGCAGACCGTGGGCGCGCTCTCGGACCTGCAATCCGAGACGATCATGATCAAGGCCAAGGCCGAGCAGGAGAAGGCGCGAGCCTCGCTGCTCGAAGCCAAGGGAGCTCCCTCCGCATCGGCCTCTGCAGACGCAGAGCCCGTGTTCCTGGGCATCTTCGGCGGTGAGCGCACGCTCTATGCCCGTTTTGCTCTGGATGGCGGCGCTGTCGTCGAAGTACGCGAGGGCGACCCGATCATCGGTGGATACCGTGTGGCCAAGCTGACGGCCAACGACATCGTGCTGACCAAGCACGGTCGCCGCTGGCAGATCCGCATGCCGGGCGGCCAGGACTCCGCGCCTGTAGCAGCTCCGGCCGTGTTGCCGGCTGCTCCGCTGCCGTCGCCTCTGCCGCCGCCGGCACCCGCCGCCGCACCTGCAGCCCTGCGCTGAAGCGCATCGGAGAGCACGTGAACGCTGACAGCAATGTGATCGAACTGCCCGCCAAGCATGCGGCGCCTGCCGCGGCGCAAAGCATGCCCGGTTGGCAGGAGCGCTGGCGCGATCTGTCCGTGCTCAGCCGCCAGGGCGGGACTCACCCCGCTCCTGCCGCGTTGCAGGGGCAGCTGATCCTGTTCGAGGACGGCGAACTGCTGGTGGAGAGCTCCAAGCGCATCGATACGGTAGTCCTGGAGTACATGGACTCGGTGCAGCGCAAGGGCGTGCACCTGAAGGTCAGGTCCGTCGATGGTGGCTTCCTGCAGCAGGTCATCGTGCGCCTGGAAGGCGAGCAGGTGTCCTCGGCGATCACGGTCGAGGAAACCAGCGTCCGTCAGGACGAAGTGCTGTCCATGCTCGCTGAAGGCGTTCGCCGGCGCGTGAGCGACATCCACATCGAAGTCGTGGGCGATGGCGCCGACGTGCGCTACCGCATCGACGGCGCGCTGACGTTTATCCGTCGCATTTCCAAGCGGGAAGACGCTTACACGCTCGCCCGTACGGTCTATCAGTCGATGACCGACGTCGCCGAGCCCGTGTTCGAGCCCACGCAGGTCCAGGATGCTCGTATCAAGACCGAATTCCTGAGCCGTGCCGAGCTCAACGGCTGCCGTGTCGGCACCATCCCTACCGATCGCGGCTTCGACATGGTGTTGCGCCTGATGCCGCGCACGACTGGCACGGTGACGCTGGAGGACCTGGGCTTCCATCCGGAGCAGATCCAGGTCTTCGAGCGCCTGACCCAGAAGAAGACGGGCGTGAACATCTTCAGTGGTCCGACCGGTAGCGGTAAGACCACGGGTCTGGCCGTGATGATGGAGAGCATCGTCAAGAACTTCGCCGGCGAGCTGAAGGTGTTCTCGTTGGAGAACCCGCCGGAACAGCGCATGCGTGGCGTGAGCCAAGTGCCGGTGCACAGCGATGGCTGGGAAAAGCGCCTGAAGGGCATTCTCCGCGTCGACCCCGACGTCGTCATGGTCGGCGAAATGCGCGACCAGTCCTCCGCCCAGGTAGTGCTGCAGGCAGCACTGACCGGCCACGGCGTTTGGACGACGCTGCACGCCAACGATGCGGTGGCGATCCTGCAGCGCCTGGGCACGTGGGATCTGGAGCGAGACATCTTCACCGATCCGCGCGTGCTGACCGGACTGATCAACCAGGGGCTGGTGCGCCTGCTCTGCAAGGACTGCAAAGTGCCTTGGGCCAGCGCCAGGCCGAACCTGCCGAAGGCGCTTGTGGAGCGCGTGGAAGCGCGCTGCGACGTCAAGGGCGTGTTCGTGCGGGGCCAGGGCTGCGAGAACTGCCATGGCACCGGCTGCAAGGGTCGCACGGTGGTGGCGGAAGTCATCGCACCGACGCTGGAGTTCATGCGGATCTACAACGAGCAGGGTGCCGCCTTCGCGCGTGACTACTGGCGCAAGGAAATGCATGGCATCACCAAGCTGGACCACCTGGCGATGAAGATCGAGGCTGGCCTGGTTGACCCGGATATCGGCGAGAAGATGATCGGTCTTCTCGATGATGAGCCTCAACTCAACGCGAGGGCTGCCTGATGGCCGCTGTCATGGACGCTTCCAGCGCGTCGTTCGTCGAGCGCGTGGACATTGCGCTGCGCAAGTTCGATTTCAGCACCGACAAGCGCAAAGAGCTCTACCGTACGCTCGGCATCCTGCTCAAGTCGGGCCAGCTGCTTCGCGAGGCGCTGGACGAGCTCTACAACGTCCACAGCGACGCCGGCAAGAAGCCAAAGCGCGCCATCGCCGCGATCCTGTCGCACGTGAGCGGCCAGGTTTCCAACGGCTCGCGCTTCAGCGACGCCATTCGCATGTACGTCAGTTTCGATGAGTACGCGATCCTCAACGCGGGTGAACAGTCGGGCGATCTGCTCAAGGCCTTCGCCGAAGCCACGAAGGTGGCCGAAGCCAAGGGCAAGATGCTCTCGGCCGTGCTGATGGGTGCTTCGTACCCGATCGTGCTGTTCCTCAACCTGGGCTTCCTGCTGTGGGTGGTACAGGCCAAGC
>NZ_JBGFFG010000344.1:0-3704 GCF_056175765.1 Pseudoxanthomonas sp. LjRoot204_2
TCATACGTTTGATGACCGGGTTGAAACGGCTTATCTGCAATTCTGCGATCAGGCCAAGAAGTGGCTGGACGAAGATCCCGAGGCGCAGATTCGGGTGGCGGGTGTTGGCTTCAGTCGGGGAGCCGAGGGCATCGCTGCATTGCAGCGCATGGTCCACGAGCGGGGCATCCGCGATCCCCAAGGCGCGAGGATCAAGCGAGACGATGAAGGGCTCGTCGTGGGCGTCGAGTACGCTAACCGCCCCTTGCTGGTCGAACCCGGCAAGACCGCGCAAGTGGCGCTGCTCTTCGATCCCGTACCTACCGGTGTAGAGGAGCATGATCGCCGCCTTCCACCCTCGACCCTTTCCACCTTCCAGATCACCGCTCAGCACGAACGTCGCGACCTCTTCCCGTACAGCGAGCATGTGCTTCCCGGATTCAGTGAAGACAACCGCAATTATCACGCTGTGGTGTTCGGCTGCCACAGCAACATCGGTGATACGTACCTGCGCAACGGCCTCGGTACTCTCAGCCACAACCTCGGTGTCGAATTCCTCAATCGCCTCAGCGATACGCCTTATCTTGAGAAGCGTCCGCTTCCAACCGATCCCGACCAGTACGTGATCCATCGCTCCGATCAGCACTTGGGCGGTCTGTACGGCACGCGCGGCTACGACCGCGACGGCATCCGCGACCAGGTGGACACGCTGGCGCCGGAGCGGCTGTGCCGGCGGGCCGTGGTCGACGACTGCAACCGCAAGGAGCCGATCGACGAAGTCCTTGACGCCCGATTCGAGCGCCGCACCGGGGTATCGCCACCGACGATGGACAAGGCCGGTGAACGATCGCTTCCCGAACCCGGCGACCGTTCCACCTGGCCCGGTCTAAATGATCTTGTGGAGCGCGTGTCGCGCGCAGGTGCGGTGAGGGGAGGCGACCCGATGGCGACCGTCGTCAGCGAATATCTGAGTGGTCCGTGGGCGCGCCAGTTCCAGGCCGATGTCGCAAGGGAACTTGYCGCGCGCGCAGAACCGTCGTTGCCTGAGATACCGCCCAAAGCGGCGCCCGTCGAGCCCGCCCGCGAGCCCCCCGCTCTGGTGCGATGAGCCAGTACAGGACGCGCTAGCGCTTCTCTTCCAGCAACCCCACGAGGTTGCCATCCGGATCGCGCAGGAAGCCGGTCCATAGCTCGTGGTCCGGCATCCGGGCGGCCATCTGCGGAGGGCGCTCTTCCGTGGCGCCGCGTGCCACGAGCGTGGCCTGCGTCGCGGCGATATCCTGCACGCTGAAGTAGAGGATCGAGTTGGCGCCCACGGCGCCTGCGCCCTGGGGCGTGGTCAGCATCAGGCGCACATCGCCCGCCTGCAGGAATGCGAGCGTCGGGGCGGGCTGGAACAGGAAGACCAGGCCCAACGCATCGCGGTAGAACGCCAGGGCTGCATCGACATCGCTCACCGTGATGGCGATCTGACGAATGGTCGAGAGCGTCGCGGTCATCGCAGCACCTCCGCCGGAATCACGTGGGTCGACGGCTGCTGCGCAGCAGGAACAGGCTGCCGATGAGCGTACCTGCCAGCGAGGCCGCGAGCCCCAGCACCGATGCGATCAACAACTCCCGTGGCCAGGACACCGGCGTGCCGGCGACATCGCCGACCAGCATGCGCACCACCACCGCCGCGGGTGCGGCGGCCGCGATGAGCAACCACAGCGGCAAGAAGCGGCCGGTGCCGAACGCGCGCAGCATCATCGCCACCACGCCGACCGCAGCCAGGCCGGGCCCATAAAAGGCGCCGGGCAGCGCGGTCATCGCGGAAGGCGCCCGCCAGTACGGGAAGCCCACGCCGACCAAGGCGATCAGGAAACCCACCAGCCACCAGATCCGGCTGTTGCGCGTCATCGTCGATGCTCCGAGGGGTGCCGGCCAAGCCTACCGCGTCTCGCCCGGCGGTTGCGCGGCGTCAGTCGAACATCGCCTGGATCGCGGCCAGCCCCGCGCTGGCGCGTTCCTTCTTTCGCTCGGCATCCGCGACCGGGTCCGCCCCGTCGCGCTGCAGTTCGTCGGCAGGCAGCTCGTCGATGAAACGGCTGGGCTGCAGTCGCAGGCGCTCGCCGAAGCGGCGCGTCTCGCGGCTGTGGCTCAGCCAGAGCTGCTCCTTCGCCCGCGTGATGCCCACGTACATCAGGCGCCGTTCTTCCTGCAGGTTGCCTTCCTCCACGCTGGTCTCGTGCGGCAGCGTGCCGTCCTCGCAGCCGACGATGAAGACGTAGCGGAACTCCAGGCCCTTGGCCGCGTGCAGGCTCATCAACCGCACCTGGTTGCCGCCGTCGTCCTTGTCGTTGCGCGACAGCAGCGCGAGCTGCGCGGCGAGATCGCCGGCCGAGCTGCCGCGCGGGCCGCCCTCGAACCAGTCCGCCAGCTCGTCCAGGTTGGCGCGGCGGCGCTGGAACGAGGCTTCGTCCTTGCATTGCGAGCGCAGGTCCGCCAGCAGGCCCGAACGCTCGCTCAAGCGCCGTACCAGGTCCGCCGGCGGCAGCTCCTCGGCGTGCCGGCGCAGATCGCGCACGACATCGACGAAGGCGCTGAGGCCGTTTGCCGCCCGCGGCGGCAGGGCCTTCAGCGCGCCCATCGATTCGGCGGCGCGCGACAGCGGCAGGTGGGCGTGCTGCGCCATTTCAGCCAGCTTGGCCAGCGATGTGGCCCCGACTTCGCGCTTGGGCGACTGCACCGCGCGCAGGAAGGCAGCATCGTCGTCCGGATTCACCAGCAGGCGCAGCCACGACATTGCGTCCTTCACCTCCTGGCGCTCCAGGAACGCCGTGCCCCCCGTCAGGTGATAGGGAATGCGCAGCAACTGCAGCGCCTTCTCCAGCGCGCGCGACTGGTGGTTGCCGCGGAACAGGATGCAGAAGTCGCTCCACGCCGCGCTCTTCGACGCGTGCACGAACGAGATCTCGGCCGCGACCTTCTCCGCCTCATGCTCGTTGTCGCGGCATTCCCAGACGCGGATCCGCTCGCCGTCGGCCTGGTCGCTCCACAGCGCCTTCGGGTGCTCGTGCGGGTTGTTGGCGATCAGCGCATTGGCGGCGCGCAACACGCGATTGCTGCAGCGATAGTTCTGCTCCAGCTTGATGATCTGCAGCGCCGGATAATCCTTCGCCATCTGCAGCAGGTTGTCGGGGTTCGCGCCACGCCACGCATAGATGCTCTGGTCGTCGTCGCCCACGCAGGTGAAATCGCCGCGCTCGCCGGCGATCGCTTTCAGCAGGCGGTACTGCGCGTCGTTGGTGTCCTGGCATTCGTCGACCAGCAGGTAGCCGATGCGCTCGCGCCAGGCCGCGGTGATCTCGGGGCTGTTCTCCAGGATCTGCACCGGCAGGCGGATCAGGTCGTCGAAATCCACCGCGTTGAAGGTGGTCAAGCGGTCCTGATAGCGCTGGTACAGCAACGCCGCGTCCTTTTCGCGGTTGGTGCGTGCTTCCGCCAGTGCCTCTTCGGGAGACAGGCCGGCGTTCTTCGCGCGCGAGATCAGGTTCTTGGCCGCCTCCACGTCGTCGGGCTTGGCGCCGTACATGAGGTCCTTGACCTGTGCATGGGCGTCGTCGGCATCGAAGATCGAGAAGCCGCGCTTCAGACCCACCGCGGCATGTTCGATCTGCAGGAACTTCAGGCCGAGCGCGTGGAAGGTGCAGATCGTCAGTCCCTCCGCGGCATCGCCCCTGATC
>NZ_JBGFFG010000345.1:0-3691 GCF_056175765.1 Pseudoxanthomonas sp. LjRoot204_2
GCGTGACGGCATCGCCAAAGGCGAGGAGGGTGCAATCGTCGCGCACCTGCTGCGCCAGACGCACGCAGAGTTCGGGTCCGATGCCGCCCGGCTCGCCCGGAACCAGCGCGAGCCGCGGTACCACGTCAGCCGCCCGGCGTGGTCTCGGCGCCGGCATTGCGGAAGCTCACGTAGGCTTCGCCACGCAGTTCCTGCAGATAGCGGTTGTACTCGTCTTCCGCCTTGCGGCGGCCGATGGTTTCGCGCACCTGGGCGCGGCGGTTCTGGTCGGTCACGTCCGTCTGGCGGCTGCCCACGCGCTGCACGATGTGCCAGCCCGCGTCGGTGCGGAACGGCGGGCTGACCTGGCCGTCCTGCAGGCCGGTGACCTGCTGGCCGAAAGCCGGACCGAACGCCTCGGCGGGGAACCAGCCCAGGTCGCCGCCTTCATCGCGGCTGTTGGCGTCCTCGGTGGATTCCTTGGCGACTTCGACGAAATCAGCGCCGCCGGCGATGCGGGCGCGCAGCGTATCGATCTTGGCCTTGGCGGCGTTCGCGTCCTGCGTCGGCGTGATGCGGATCAGGATGTGGCGCGCGTTGTACTCGGTGACCGACCGCTGTTCGGCTTTCGCGCCGTCGCGCACTTCCACCAGCTTCAACAGCTGGAAGCCGCTGGGGCCGCGCAGTGGGCCGACGACCTGGCCGGGGCTCATGCCCTTCAGCATTTCCACGAACGCGGTGGGGATCTCGTCCGGGCTGCGCCAGCCGAGGTCACCGCCTTCCAGGGCGTTGGGGCTGTCCGAGTAGCGCACGGCGGCGGCGGAGAAATCCAGCTCGCCCTTGTCGACAAGCGCCTTGACGCCGTCGATCTTGCTCTTGCCGGTATTGATCTGTTCCGCACTGGCGCCATCGGGCAACGCCACCAGGATGTGCGCGAGGTGGTACTGGACCTGTCCGGTGGCCTGCGCGGCGAGTGCGGCATCGACCTCGCCTTCGCTCACCTGCACGCGGCTCTGGGCGAAGCTCTGGCGGAGGCGCTGGATCGTCACCTCATCGCGCAGCGAACTGCGGAACTCGGCGAACGACATGCCGTCGGCTTCCAGCCGCTGGCGCAGGCCGTCGGGCGTGGTGCCGTTCTGCTGGGCGACCGCGTTGACCGCATTGTTGAGTTCGGCGTCGCTGATGCGGATGCCGCTCTCGGCTGCGCGCGCGACCTGCAGCTTGACCAGCACCAGTCGCTCCAGCACCTGGCGCTCCAGCACGTTGCGCGGCGGAAGCTGGCCAGGCTGGTTGGCGTACTGGGTCAGCACGTTCTGCACCGCGCGGTCCAGCTCGCTCTGCAGCACGACATCCTCGTTGACGACGGCGGCGATGCCGTCCAGGCGCTGCAGGGTCTGGGCCTGCACCGAGGTAGCGACCGTCGACAGGGTCAGCAGGCCGGCGATGAGGAAGCGGGAAAACGGCTTGGTCATGGCAATGGATCCGGAGCGTAAGAGGTGTCGTCCGGTCGCTGCGCGATATTGCTCGGCGGGACGAGATAGAGGTCGTCTCGGTAGTAACCGAGAATAGCACGGCGCAAGGTGCGGTCCGTGTCCTGGCCGGCCGAGCCCAGGCCTTTCAGGACGAATTCCACCTGGAATCCGGTGTTCATTTCGCCCTCGCGGTTGCGCACGTAGCGGCGTACCAGCGCGCGCACGGCCAGGCAGCAGCTGTCCCACTGCACGCCGGCGACGCCTTCCAGCAGACCCGGCTCCTGGTCGGTCGCGGCATCGCGATAGAAGGAGTGGTAGTAGCGTCCCACCACGCTCCACGCCGGCGTCACCGGGTAGAGGAACGAGAAGTCGGCCTGCTCCAGCAGGTCGCGGCGGCGGCGGTACGTGATGTTGACCACGCCGTCGTCCGGCAGCAGGTAGCGGGCACGCACGCTGGCCAGGTCTTCGCGGCGGAACTTCGGGTCCCACTGATAGGAAGCGCCGATGGTCCAGCGATCCGTCGGCGCGTAGTTGGCGTCGACGACCCAGGCCGACTTGCCTTGCGCCAGGGGGACCTCGTTCGGCGCGGTGACGCGCACGTCGTCGAAGTAGCGGATCTGGCCGATGCTGGCCGACAGGCGTTCGAAACCATCCTTCTGCCGCAGCAGGCGCGTGGTCAACGCCAGCGTCAGCTGGTTCGCGTCGGTCTGGCGGTCCGGTCCGGTGTACCGGTTGTCGCGGAACAGCTGCCCGTAGCTGAAGTTGAACGGACGCGTGTCGAAGATCGGCAAGCCGTCTTGTTCGCGATACGGCGCGTTGAGGTAGAACAGGCGCGGCTCGAGCGTGTGCAGGAAGCGGTCGCCCTTGATCTCGGTCTCACGGTCGAAGTACACGCCCGCGTCGAACGAGCCGATCGGCAGGCTGCGGCTGGGCGAACGATCGTAGAACTCGGCGATCTGCGCCGCGCTCACCGGTTGCCCCGCGGCGATGCCATACGCGGCGCGCGCACGATCGGTGGCGATCGTCTGGGCCAGGTCGGCATCCAGCCGGTACTCGGTATGGCGGTAGGCCAGCGTGGGCGTGACGTACCAGGACGCGCCCTGGATGGGGAACGAGATGGTCGGCTTGAGGTCGATGCGGCTGCCGCCGGCGAGTTCGTCGTGCTGGAAGCGCACCGCTTCCGCATGGCCGCCCACGTTGATCCAGCGGCTCAGCGGCTGGCTCCAGTTGAAGTAGGTGCGGGGCAGGCGGTTGTAGGGCAGCGAGGCTTCGGTGCTCAGGTAGTCGGAGAGTTGCCAGTGGTCGGCCATCAGTCCGGCGCTCCAGTACTCGCCGGCGCCATAGATGCCGGCCGTGCTGGTGACGGAGGAGTACGCCTGGCCAAACAGCGAATTGCCGAAGTCCTCCTGGTAGCGCGCGTCGCTCAGCCAGATCAGGTTGGCGCGCGCCTGCCAGTTCGGACTGAACCGGTGGTCGCCTTCGAACGACAGAAAGCCGCGGCCGTCGTCCGGATCGGGATTGTTCGGATTGAGGGGATCGTAGTCCGCCTCGTTCATGCGGTCGCGGACCAGGTCGTCCTTGGTCATCCAGGTGCCCTGGATCTCGCCGCGTCCCTTCTCGTACAGATAGCGGAATTCCGCGCCCATCTGGAACCCGCGTTCGCTCATGTAGCGCGGTTCCAGCGTCGCGTCGTAGTTCGGCGCCAGGTTGAGGTAGATCGGCTGCTTCCAGTCGAAGCCGTTCCGGCCGGACAGGCCGATCGCCGGGTACAGCAGGCCGGTGTGGCGCTGGTCGTCGATGGGGAACTTCAGGTACGGCACGTACAGCACCGGCACCTTGCCCAGGCGGATCGTCGCGCCACGGGCTACGCCCCATCCGTCGTCGGTGTTGATGTCGATGCGGCGCGAGCGCAGTTCCCAGCGGCGGTCGTCGGGATCGCAGGTGGAATAGGTGGAGTGCAGCAGGCTGCCCTCCGGTCCCTTCATGTCGATGCGGTCGGCGCCACCGTTGCCGCGCCGGTCCACCAACTGGTAGCGCACGTTGTCGATCTGGTGCGTGTCGGCGCTCTGGTCGCCGCGGGCCGTGTCGGCGATCAGGCGGATGCCGGTGTCCTGGTACCGGATGTGGCCATCGGCGACGTACGTGTCCTTTTCCTGGTCGTACTTCAGGTTGTCGGCGCCCAGGAACTGGTCGCCGCGACTGAGGGCGACATTGCCCTGGTACTCGAGGTTGGCCTCGGT
>NZ_JBGFFG010000346.1:0-3686 GCF_056175765.1 Pseudoxanthomonas sp. LjRoot204_2
CGCCCGCCCCGTCCGCCGCGCGCCGCGC
The DNA here is from genome assembly GCF_056175765.1 of Pseudoxanthomonas sp. LjRoot204_2. Taxonomy (NCBI): domain Bacteria; kingdom Pseudomonadati; phylum Pseudomonadota; class Gammaproteobacteria; order Lysobacterales; family Lysobacteraceae; genus Pseudoxanthomonas; species Pseudoxanthomonas sp. LjRoot204_2. Next base: position 29 of record NZ_JBGFFG010000346.1, read on the forward strand.
GTCCGGAGGGCGAAGCCGCGAAGCCGCCGGCGCCCCGGCCGGCGAACGACGCGGTCCGCACCGACGCCGTCGCGCTGCCGGAAGGCGAGCGCAAGCCACCGAGGAAGCGTCGTCGCCGTCGCCATGGCAAGCCGCTCGAGGGTGCGGAGGGCGCCGTGGCGAATGCCGCGCCGGTCGCCGCGACGCCGTCCGCCGCGCCGAAGCCGGTCGACGACAACGCAGGCTTCCTGACGAAGTTGGGGCGCAAGATCCGCTCGCTGGTCTCGGGCAACTGACCTGCGCCCTCATGGGTATCGAGAAGAAGCCGGGCACGTCCCGGCTTTTTCTTTGCGCATCGGCATCGCCAGCCTCTTGATCGGTCCGGCATAATCGACGCACATGAGCGTCCTTCGATTCGAAAACGTCAGCAAGCAGTACCCCGGTGGCCACGCGGCGCTGGAGGACGTCAGCTTCGAGGTGGCCGAAGGCGAGATGCTCTTCGTCACCGGTCATTCCGGCGCGGGCAAGAGCACGCTGCTGAAGTTGATCCACCTGAGCGAGCGGCCCAGCCGGGGGGCGGTCCTGTTCGCCGGCAAGAACCTGTTGAAGGTGCGCGGTGGCCGCATTCCGCTGCACCGTCGCGAGGTCGGCGCGGTCTACCAGGACCATCGCCTGCTCACCGACCGCACGGTGATGGAGAACGTATCGCTGCCGCTGATCCTGCGCGGCGACCGCCGCGGCGACATCGGCAAGCGCGTGCGCGAAGTGCTGGCGCGGCTGGGCCTGGGTCATCGCGAAAACGCGCTGCCCACGCAGTTGTCCGCCGGCGAGCAGCAGCGTGTCGGCATCGCGCGCGCCATCGTCGCCGAACCGCGCCTGCTGGTGGCGGACGAGCCGACCGGCAACCTCGATCCCACGCTGGCGGCGGAAATCATGTCGCTGTTCGCGTCCATGCCCGAGCGTGGCACCAGCGTGCTGGTCGTCAGCCACGACCTGTCGCTGCTCAAGCGCATGAAGAAGCGCGTCCTGATCCTCGACCACGGCAAGCTGGTCGACGACATTTCCCCCGCGGACCTGGCCGAATGAGCGACGCGAAGAACAGCCGGGCGCAGGCGCGCTCCGGGTTCGGCATCTGGCTGGACCAGCATCTCTACAGTTTCGTTTCCAGCCTTGGCCGCACCGTGCGTCGCCCCTGGGCGACGTTGCTGACGATCGGCGTGATGGCGGTAGCCTTCGTGCTGCCACTGGGCCTGTGGCTGGCGTTGCAGAACGTGGGTCACTTCGCCGGTGACGTGCAGCAGTCGCGCGAGATCGATCTGTTCCTGGCCCCGGACACCCCGGTCGCGCGCGCGCAGGCGCTCGCGGAATCGCTGCGCGCCCGCGACGATGTCGCCCGCGTCGAGCTGCGCACCCCCGAGCAGGGCCTGGCGGAATTCCGCGAGCGCAGTGGCCTGGCCGATTCGCTGGCGCTGCTGGACGGCAATCCGCTGCCGAGCCTGCTGGTCGTGGTGCCCGAAGGCGACGAGGTGCGGCTCATCGCCGCGCTGGAAGCCCTGCCCGAAACCGATCTGCTGCAGCACGACGCCGCCTGGCGCGAACGCCTGGCCGGCTGGATGGGCTTCGGCAAGCGGCTGGTGTGGGTGCTGGCGTCCTTGTTCGGACTCGGCGCGCTGCTGGTGGTCGGCAACACCGTGCGGCTGGACATCCAGTCGCGGCGCGAGGAGATCGGCGTGCTGCAGTTGCTGGGTGCGAGCGACGGGTTCATCCGCCGTCCCTTCATCTACCTGGGCGCCTGGTACGGGCTGGCCGCCGGCGCACTGGCGCTCGGCCTGCTGACGCTGGCGGCATGGGCGTTGCGGGATCCACTGGCCGCGCTGGCACGCAGCTACGGAAGTCCGTTCGTGCTCGCAGGACTGGATCCGGTCGGCGCGGCGATCGTCATGGGCGTGGCGACGGTGATCGGCTGGCTGGGCGCATGGCTGGTGACGGGGCACTTCTTGCGTCAGACTCGCCCGACCGCCACCTGACATCCCCCGCATCTTCATGGCCCAAGAGCTCCGGCATCTGATCAGCGACGCGCCCCGCGTGATGGTGGTGGACGGGTCGAAGCTGGTCCGCAAGCTGATCGCCGATGTCCTGCAACGCGAGTTGCCGGGCGTGCAGGTGATCGGCTGCGCGAGCATCGCCGAGGCGCGTTCGGCGCTGGCGGCGGGCGAGGTGCACCTGGTCACCACCGCCCTGGCCCTGCCGGATGGCGATGGTCTGGAGATCGCGCGCAGCGTGCGCGAGGCCGCGGGCCAGGCGTACGTGCCGGTCATCGTGGTGTCCGGCGATGCCCAGCAGCATCTCGAAGAACGCCGGTTCACCGAATTCGTCACCGACTATTTCGACAAGGCGCTGGGCCACGAGGCGCTGGCGGCGTTCATCCGCGGCTACGTGCAGCCCGAACCGGTGGTGGGCGCCACGATCCTCTACATCGAAGACAGTCGCGTCGTCGCCGAGACCACGCGGCGCATGCTGGAACGGCAGTCGCTCAACGTGGTGCATGTGATGAAGGCGGAAGACGCGTTCGCGCTGCTCACCGCCGAGTCGCTGGGCCTGTCGACGCACAAGTTCGACCTGGTGCTGACCGACGTGATCCTGAAGGGCGAACTGAGCGGTCGCGACATCGTGCAGCGCATCCGCATCGACTTCGCCTACGGCAAGCGGCGCCTGCCGATCCTGGTGATGACCGGCGACAGCAATCGCGACAACCAGGCCGAGTTGCTGCAGGCCGGCGCCAACGACCTGGTGCTCAAGCCCATCGCCGAACGCCTGCTGGTGACCAAGGTGCTCTTCCAGCTGCGCCTGGCGCGCATGGACGAAACGCGCAGCCTGGTCTGAGCCACGCGACGCGCATGACCGACGACGACCGCATCAAGCTGGAACCTTCGTGGAAGGCGCGTATCGGCGACTGGCTGCAGCGGCCGGACATGCGCGACCTGTCGGCCTTCCTGCGCCAGCGCAAGTCGGCGGGTGCACGCATCTATCCGCCGGGGCCGCAGATCTTCGCGGCCTTCGATGCCACGCCGTTCGATGCCGTGAAGGTGGTGATCCTGGGGCAGGACCCGTACCACGGTCCGGGGCAGGCGCACGGGCTGTGCTTTTCGGTGCTGCCGGGCGTGCCGGTGCCGCCGTCGCTGATGAACATCTACAAGGAAATCAACGCCGACCTCGGCATCGCGCCGCCGGATCACGGCTGCCTGCTGCCTTGGGCGCGGCAGGGCGTGCTGCTGCTGAATGCCGTGCTGACGGTCGAGGAAGGCCGTGCCGGCGCGCACCAGGGCAAGGGATGGGAAGGCTTCACCGACCATGCCATCGAAACCCTGGCGCGCGAACGCGAGGGCCTGGTCTTCCTGCTGTGGGGCAGCTACGCGCAGGCCAAGGGCAAGGTCATCGACACGCGCCGGCACCGCGTACTGCGCGCACCGCACCCGTCGCCGTTGTCGGCGCACCGGGGCTTCCTGGGGTGCGGGCATTTCTCCGCCACCAACCAGTACCTCGCGCAACGCGGGCAGGCGCCCATCGACTGGCGGTTGCCGCCGCGGGAAAAGCTGGTCCTCTAGCGTGCGCCGTGCGCACGAACCATGATCCATCCATTTGGGGTGTTGTGGGAGCGACGTAAGTCGCGATGAGGCAT
>NZ_JBGFFG010000347.1:0-3668 GCF_056175765.1 Pseudoxanthomonas sp. LjRoot204_2
GATCAACAGGGTGGCGATGATGTCGGCCTTGGTCTCGAAGTGCAGGATGACGCCGCGCGCGCTGAGTCCGGTTTCTTCGCCCAGGTCCATCAACGTGGTCTGGTCGAAGCCCTTGGTGAAGAACAGCCGGCGCGCGGCAGCGAGTACGGCTTCCCGCGTTTCCTGACTGGTACGTCGCTTCTGGGTAGGGCTGTGGTTCACGGCAATCTCCGGTTCGCGGGGGGAGCGCTCCGGCATCGGGCGGGTCGGCTCCGTCCGTGCGTAGGCGTATGTCGCAACTCCCTCGTCCCCATTCTGCACAACTTCATGCATTTAGTGGAACCGGTGACGCACTCTGATGTGAGAAGAACGCGCTGCGCCCCTCATGGAAGCGCTTACCGCGCTTTCACAAACATGACTTTCACGTCTTCACGCGGTGATCTGTCGCGCTGCATCAAACGACACGTCGAAGATCCGCTGCACGGGAGGTCCCAGTTCCCCGGCGAGCAGCGCCAGCAGGAACAGGCCCAGCAGCAGTGCCGTGGGCAGGCCGAGCTGGATGGGATTCAGCGCCGGCGCCGCGCGACCCAGCACGCCGAAGGCGAGGTTCACGGCCAGCATCGCCACCATCACCGGCAATGCCAGGCCGACGGCGGCCCTGAGCACGACGGTGAACAGCATGGGAGCGACTTCCAGCATCTGCTGCACGTCCGGCAGCGCCGTGCCGATCGGCAGCGAGCGGTAACTGTCCACCAGCAGCGAGACCAGCGCGAGATGACCGTTGGCGGTAAAGAACAGCAGGCCGAAGGCCAGGTAGAACCACTGGCCGACCACGCCGGAATTCACGCCACGCAGCGGATCCGACATCTGCGCGAACGCGAGGCCCGTTCCCTGCGAGATCAGTTCGCCCGCCATCGCGCCGGCCTCGAAGGCCAGCCTCAGCATGAACCCCATGCTCGCGCCGACGGCGAGTTCGCGCGCCACGTTGAGCACGGTGCTGGCGTCGAACGCGATGTGGTCCGGCGTGCCGGGCAGCAAGGGTGCCAGAGCCATCGCCAGCGCACCGGCGATGATGACGCGCACGCGCACCGAGACCGCGCGCGTACCGATCAGTGGCGCCGCCATCAGCAACGCCCCCGTGCGCAGCATCGTCCACAGGATGGCGTTGATCATCCCGAAGGCCTGCTGGCCGTCGATCACCATCTGGGTGGCGGGATCCATCGCGTCGCGTCCGCGGCGTCAGCCGATCAGGTGGGGCAATCGCTGGAACAACGTCGTCGTGTATTCCACGAGTACGCCGAGCAGATAGCTGCCGGTGGCGAACAGCGCGGCGGTCAGCGCGATGGCCTTGGCGACGAAGGCGATGGTGGGTTCATTGAGCTGCGTGGCGGCCTGGATCACGCCGACGACCACGCCGACGACCAGCACGACCAGCAGCAGTGGACCCCCGACCCAGAGCGCGATCTCAAGGCCGCCGCGCAGTTCGGTAAGAGCGGTTTCGGGACTCATGCCAGTCTCCTCAGACGCCGTTGAAGCTGGCGGCAAGCGAACCGACGATCAGCACCCAGCCGTCGACCAGCACGAACAGCAGGATCTTGAACGGCGCCGACACCAGCATCGGCGAGAGCATCATCATGCCCATCGACATCAGCACGCTGGCCACSACCAGGTCGATGATCAMGAACGGRATGAAGATCAGGAAGCCGATCTCGAAGGCGGTCTTCAGTTCGCTGGTGATGAAGGAGGCGACCACGATCGGGAACGGGACGGCATCCGGTCCCGTGTAGCTGCCGTGCCCGGCCAGGCCGGCGAACGTCATCAGGTCGGTCTCGCGCACCTGCGCCAGCATGAAGTCGCGCAGCGGGCCGGTGGTCAGCGTCCACGCGGTGGAGAAATCGATCTGGCCGTTGAGATAGGGCGCCATGCCCTGGGCCCAGGCTTTCTCGCCCACCGGCATCATCACCAGCATGGTGAGGAACAGCGCCAGACCCACCAGTACCTGGTTGGACGGCGTCTGGCCGGTGCCAAGTGCCTGCCGCAACAGGCCGAGCACGATGATGATGCGGGTGAAGGCGGTCATCGCCAGCAACGCGGACGGGATCAGCGTGATCGCCGTCATCAGCAGCAGCGTCTGCAGCGGCAGGCTGACGGTGTTGTCGCCCACCTGGCCCACGTTGACCTTGGGCAACGTCGGCAAGGCGGGCGCGGTCGGTGCGGCCGGGGCCGTCGGCGCGGCGACGGGTGCCGGGGCCGGTGTCGTGGCCTGCGCGAAGGCAAGCGTCGGCGCGGCCAACCACAGCAGGCAGATCAGGGAAAGAACGAAACGACGCATCTCAGGACTCTTTGCGCAGGCGCTTGGCCAGCAGTTCGGCGAAGTTGGGCATCGTCGGCGCGGGCGCGACGACCAGGGGTTCGGGCAGCGCATGCAGGGCGGTGATGCCTCCGGCGGTCACGCCGATCAGCAACTGCTCCTTGCCGACTTCGATCACCATCACGCGTTCCTTGGCGCCGACCGACAGCATCGACACCACGCGCAGCTGTTCGCTGGGGCGGATGCCCAGGCCGGCACCGGGCAGGCGCTTCAGCAGCCAGGCCAGGCCCAGGATCAGGCCCAGCACCAGGATCAGGCCGACCAGTGCACCGCCGATGCCCGGCGTGGAGGGCGCGTGCTGGCCGATCTTCTGGGCGGGTGCCGCGGCCGCGGCAAGGAGGGCGAAGGCGTGCATGGTCGGGCTCAGCGCAGGCGACGGATGCGTTCGCTGGGGCTGACCACGTCGGTCAGGCGCACGCCGAAGCGGTCGTTGACCACGACGACTTCGCCGTGCGCGATCAGCGTCCCGTTGACGTACACGTCCAGCGGTTCGCCCGCGCCGCGCTCCAGTTCCACCACCGAGCCCTGGTTGAGCTGCAGCAGGTTGCGGATGGGCATGCGCGTGCGGCCGACTTCCAGCGACAGCGTCACCGGCACGTCGAGGATGACGTCCAGGCTCATGTCCGCGTCGTGGCCGGCGTGGCCGTCGTGGCCGTTGTGGGACAGCTCCGTATCGCCGGGGGCGGTGGCAAGGGCTTCTTCGTTCTCGGGAATCATGGCGTAGCGTCCTGGAAGGCGACGGGTGCAAGGGCGTGGCGGGTGGCGGCGGATTGCTGGTGGCGGTTGCCGGGCGGGTGGTGCGCGGTGATCTTCACCGCGTTGAGGCCGTTGGAAATGCCGAACTCCCCGGTGAACACCGGCACCTGCTCGACGCAGACCGGCACGGACTTCGGCAGGTCGATGGGGAGGATGTCGCCCACCTTGAGGCGGGTCAGCTCGCGCAGGTTGATGCGCTTCTCCGCGAGCACGCTGGAGACGGTGACTTCGGCCGAGCGCAGCTGTTCGTGCATGGTCACGCGGAAGCTGTCGTCGTCGTGCACGCGGTCGGACTGGATGCCGGCATCGAGCAGTTCGCGGATAGGCTCCAGCATGGAATAGGGCAGCGTGACGTGCAGGTCGCCGCCGCCGCCGTCCAGTTCCACATGGAAGCGGCTGACCACCACGTACTCGCGCGGACTGACGATGTTGGCGAAATGCGGGTTGACCTCACTGGTGATGTATTCGAAGTCCACCGGCATCACYGGGGCCCAGGCATCGATCAGGTCGGCGAAGGTCTGCTTGAGCAGCAGCTGGATCACGCGCATCTCGGTGGCGGTGA
>NZ_JBGFFG010000348.1:0-3649 GCF_056175765.1 Pseudoxanthomonas sp. LjRoot204_2
GCTGCCGCGCCCGCGCGGGTGCTGGCGTACGACTTGCTGGAGCTGGAAGGCGAAGATGTGCGCGAATGGACGCTGGAGGCGCGCCGGCAGCGCCTGGACGAGCTGCTCCGGGCCACGCACGATCCGCGCCTGCAGGTCTCGCCGGCGGTGGATGCTGCATCCTGGGATGCGGCCGCCGCGCTGCGCCAGGGCGCGCGCGAACGCGGCGTCGAAGGCCTGATGCTGAAACGCCGTGCATCGCCGTATCGCAGCGGCCGGCGACGCGGCGACTGGTGGAAATGGAAGATCGATCCCCTGACCATCGACGCGGTGCTGCTGTACGCGCAGGCCGGGCATGGGCGCCGCAGTACCCTGCACACCGATTACACGTTCGGTGTATGGAACGACGCCGGCGAACTGGTGCCGGTGGCGAAGGCCTACTCGGGACTGGACGACAAGGAAATACTGGCCCTGGACCAGTGGATCCGCACCCACACGCGCGAGCGGTTCGGCCCCGTGCGTTCCGTCGTCGCCCACCATGTCTTCGAGCTCGGCTTCGAAGGCGTGAACATCAGCAATCGGCACAAGGCGGGCGTCGCCGTTCGGTTTCCCCGCATCCTGCGMTGGCGCCATGACAAGTCCGCGGCGCACGCCGACAAGCTGTCCACGCTGCAGGCACTGGCGCGATGACGCCCCTCGCCCGGCTGCAGCAGTGGTTCGCCGCCCGCGGCTGGAAGCCGCTGCCGTTCCAGCGCCAGGCCTGGCGACATTACCTGGCGGGCGAATCGGGGCTGATCCATACCCCGACCGGCAGCGGCAAGACACTCGCCGCGTTCGGCGGACCGCTGCTCGAAGCGTTGGCGGAAAAGGCGCCGTCCCGTTCATCCGGGTCGCGCAGGCCGGTTGCGCGTCCGTTGCGCGTGCTGTGGATCACGCCGCTGCGCGCCCTGGCCACCGACACGACGCGAGCGCTGGCCGAGACCGCCGATGCGCTCGGCCTGCCGTGGAGTGTGGCGCAGCGCACCGGCGATGCCAGTGCACGCGACAAGCGCCTGGCGCGCGGCGGCAAGCTGGATGTGCTGGTGACCACGCCCGAGTCGCTGTCGCTGCTGCTCAGCTATCCGGATACGGCGCCGATGTTCGGCGACCTGCGCTGCGTGGTGGTGGACGAATGGCACGAGCTGATGGGCAGCAAGCGCGGCGTGCAGACCCAGCTTGCGTTGGCGCGCCTGCGCCGATGGTCGCCTCGCGTGCGAACGTGGGGACTGTCGGCGACGCTCGGCAATCTGGAGGATGCCTGCCGGTCGCTGCTTCCGCCCGGCCAACCGCCGCGCGTGCTGTCGGCCGCGCGGCCCCGGCCGATGACGCTGGAAACGCTGTTGCCGGCGGACATCGTGCGGTTTCCCTGGAGCGGCCACCTGGGCCTGAGCCAGCTTGCGGGCGTGATGGATCGCGTGTTCTCCGTACGCACCACCCTGCTGTTCACCAACACGCGCGCGCACGCGGAACTGTGGCATCAGGCGCTGTCGTCGGTATGGCCGGAAGACAGCGCGACGCTGGCCCCGCATCATGGCTCGCTCGATCCGGCCGTGCGGCAGCAGGCCGAAGCCGGCTTGCGCGATGCATCGCTGCGGTGCGTGGTCGCCACGTCCAGCCTGGACCTGGGCGTCGACTTTCCCTCGGTCGACCAGGTGATCCAGATCGGCAGCCCCAAGGGCGTGGCCCGCCTGCTGCAGCGTGCCGGCCGTGCGCGCCATCGTCCCGGCGAGACCGGCCATGTCCTGTGCGTGCCTACGCATGCGCTCGAACTCGCCGAGTACGCGGCCACCCGCACGGCGATCGCGGAGGGCGTCGTGGAGACCCGGCATCCCCCTCGCCTGCCGCTCGACGTGTTGGCGCAGCACGCGGTGACGCTCGCGCTGGGCGGTGGCTTCGAGGCGGACGCGCTGCTGGCCGAGGTGCGCACGACGCACGCGTTCGCGACGCTCGACACCGCGACGTGGCAGCGGGTGCTCGACTTCATCGTGCGCGGCGGCGATGCACTGGAGCACTATCCCGAGTATCGACGCGTCGTGCGCGATGCGGACGGCGTGTATCGCGTGCACGAGAAGATCGTCGCCCTGCGCCATCGGCTTTCCATCGGCACCATCGCCAGCGACGGCAACGTGTCGGTGAAGTTCATGAAAGGCGGTGGACTGGGCGCGGTCGAGGAAGCCTTCCTCAGCCGCCTGCGCCCGGGTGACCGTTTCCGGTTCGCCGGTCGCTTGCTGGAGCTGGTGCGGCTTCAGGACATGACGGCTTACGTGCGCCTGGTCAAGCAGGGCGACGGTGTGGTGCCCCGCTGGATGGGCGGGCGCATGCCGTTGTCGTCGCGGCTGGCCGCGCAGGTGCTGGCGTCGCTGGCGGACGACCGGACATCGCCCGAGATGCGGGCGCTGGGTCCGCTGCTGGCCGTGCAGGAACGTCTCAGTCGCGTGCCGTCTCCCGGCGAGCTGCTGGTGGAACAGGTGAAGCGCCGCGATGGATACCACGTATTCGTCTATCCGTTCGCCGGCCGTCGTGCGCACGAGGGGCTCGCGGCCCTGATGGCGTGGCGATGGGGCCAGCGGCACCCCAACACGTTCTCGCTCGCGGCCAATGATCTCGGTTTCGTGCTGTCGGCCCAGCTGCCCGTTGCCCTGGATGCGGACCTGCTGCGGGAACTGCTCTCGCCCCTCCATCTGGTGGACGACCTCGCCCACGGCGCCAACCTCGGCGAACTGGCGCGCCGGCAGTTCCGCGGCATCGCGCGCGTTGCCGGCCTGTTGCCGCCTTCGCTGCCGGGCCGCACGCCCCGCAGCCTGCGGCAATTGCAGGCGTCGAGCGGACTGCTCTTCGACGTGCTGTCGCAACACGACCCCGGCCATCTGCTGCTGGAACTGGCGCGCCGCGAGGCGCTGGAAGAAGACCTGCAGATCGCCGACATGGAGGTCCTGCTCGGCCGGCTGCGCGATGCGCGCGTGCACCTCACCTCGCCCGCCAGCCTCACACCGCTCGCCTTTCCGCTGTGGGCCGACGGGATGCGCGCGCACCTGAGCACCGAGGATTGGCAGGCGCGGGTACGCCGTGCGGCCGAGCAGCTGGAACGCCGCCATGCAGGCTAGCCTCGATATCGAACTGGCAGGACAGCCTGTACGACTGCTCGCCGATCGCGCCATGTTCTGGCCGGCGCAATCCCTGCTGCTTGTCGCGGACCTCCATCTCGGCAAAGGCGAAGCGTTGCGTCGTGGTGGCATCGCGGTACCGCGCGGCGGTACGCGCGACGATCTGGAACGCCTGCAGTCGTTGCTTGCCGCCACCGGTGCACGCGAGCTGTGCGTGCTGGGCGACTTCCTGCATGGCGCCGGATCGGGCGGCGCGTGGYAGGAGGAGTGGCAGGCGTGGCGTGAGCGGCATGCGTCGTTGCCGATCACCGTGGTGGCAGGCAACCACGACCGCCATCTGCATGGACGCGCGTCGGACTGGCGGCTCGATCTCGTCCCCGAAGGCCTGCGACGCGGCCCGTTCGAGCTGCGCCATGTACCCGGCGACGGGACGGGACACGTCATCGCAGGTCACGTGCATCCCCGCGTGCGCTATCCCGGCTTGCCAGGACGATGGCCGACGTTCTGGCTGCGAACCGGGCTCACCG
>NZ_JBGFFG010000349.1:0-3627 GCF_056175765.1 Pseudoxanthomonas sp. LjRoot204_2
GGCCAAGGACGCGGAAGCGGACCTGGTCGCGCGGTTCGCCTCGCAACTCGAAGACCGCCTGCAGCCGCAGGACGTCCCGGCCCCGATACGGCGGCTGCTGAAGGAAAGTTGGCCCGCCTATGCCGCGCGCATGGAGGGGCTGGGCAAGCCCAAGGCGGCCCCGATGATGCTGGATGGCCTGCTGCAGGCCGTCGCCGATGCCCACATCCGCGACGATGTGCGCGGCTGGCATGCGGCGATGGACTGGCTGCAACCGATGTGGATGGCCTCGGGGCAGTCGCGGGCCGCCATCGCGATCTTGCGCGAGCGGCTGTTCGATGCACTGGTGACCCCGCAGGCCGCGGCCACCGAGGCGGCCGTCGAACCGCCTGCGCCCGTCGTGCAGGCGCCATTGCTGCCCGGGTTGCTGGAAACCCACGAATGGGTCGAGGGGCTCGAGCATCTCGACCCGGTGATGACGGACTATTTCCAGCACTTGCGCGAAGGCAGCTGGCTGGACTTCGTCGACAAGGATCATCGCGTGCAGGCGGGCCGTCTGAGCTGGATCAGCCCCTTCTCGCGCCGCATGATGTTCGTCAGCCGCTCGGGTTCGCGCATCTGCGTGGCGTCGGTGCAGGAGCTGGTGGTGATGGCGCAGCTGGGCCGCGTGCGCATGCACCGCGACGAGGACGCGTTCTACAGCGCCATGCAGGGCGTGGTCGACCGCCTGGCCGCACCGGCACAGGCTTGATTGTGACAACCTCGCCCCCCATGCAAGCGGCGTGCCGCAACGGTTTTCTGCGCGGCGCCCTGTTGCGCAGCGTCAAACTGCCGATGCCATCACGGTAGTCCGTCAGCCGGATTTCCTACGATGTCGCTGCGGATCCCCGTCCGCATCCCCCCCACTCCCTTTCGCCCTCCGGGGCGGGGAACCCTGCGCATGTCGAACGTTCCCAACCTCGCCGACCGCCCCGGGCGCGATACGCGCCTGCTGGAGCAGGCACGCGATGCCGCGATCCCGCCGCTGGTGGATGCGTTCGCGGTCGCGTTGGGGCGTTTCGACGACGCCCTGTTCGACAGGGCGGAACGGGCCGGTCCCTCGCAGATGGCCTTCCTCGACGCCATGCGCGAACTGCGCCGTCGCCGCGAGGACATCATCGGCCGCTTCCGCGGGCAACTGCAGCGGTCTTGGAAKGCCTTCGAGGCGGGGCAGCCGGTGCCGAGCGAGCGGGTGTTCCTGGAGTCGGCGGAAGATACGCTCAGCCTGGTCTCGGAACAGGAACTCGAATCGCGCCTGGCCGTCCGCAATTTCGCCAGCGTGATCATGCGCGACTGCAAGCCGGTGCTCGCGCGGCTTGACCGACGGCTCGGCTGGATCGCCGGCGACATCACGCTGGATGCCGATCTCAACCCGATCGGCCCCGAGCATATCGGCGTGGCCGTGCACCAGGCGTTCGCTGCCTGTGACCTGGCGGCCGATGTCCGGCTGGTGGTGATCAAGCTGTGCGAGCGCGACTTCGTGCCGGCTATCGCCCGCATCTACGCCTCGCTCGACCAGCGCCTGATGCAGGTCGGCGTGATGCCGGAACTGCCGGCGCGCCGCGCGCCGTCGCCCTCGTCCGCGGGCGCGCCCGCGCAGGAGTTCGACGCCGTCAACGATGCGGCGGCCGATGGCGAGGACCCGGGGGCGCCGGCGTGGGCCGCGCGCTTCCTCAACCGCATGGCGGGCGTCAGCCGCGGACTGCAGGCCAGCCAGGCCGCGCCGGCTGCGAGCGCATTCGGCGATGTGCCGCCCGGCTACGGCGGGGCCCCCGGTGCCCAGGGCGTGCTGCTGGAAGCCCTGCACCATCTGCTGCAGGAATCACGCCGGGGTCGCGATGCCGGCGATGCGCCGCCAACGCGCGCGCCCGATCCGCGCCAGCGCGACCTGTCGCAGCGCGAAATGCTTTCGGTGCTGTCCCTGCTGCAGGCGTCGCCCAGCGCCACGCTGCGCGCAGCCATCGGCGACACCGGCGAGTCGCTCTCGCAGCGGCTCAAGAACGAAGTGCTCAGCAGCGCCACGCAACTCGGCGTGGATCCGTCGCAGGCGCGCCTCGCACCGGTCGATGAAGATGCCATCGACCTGGTGGGCATGCTGTTCGACGTGATGCTGGACGAGCGCGATCTGGAGGGCCGGCCGCGCGAGCTGATCGGTCGTCTGGTCGTCCCGTTCGTAAAGGTGGCCCTGCTCGACCGTCGCATGTTCGTGCAGAAGACCCATCCGGCACGGCGCCTGCTCAACGTGCTGGCAGAAGCCTGCGAGGGCAACAACGGCGAAAGCGCCGCCGAGCGCACGCTGCTGACCAAGGTCGAGGAAGTCGTCGATCGCCTGGTCGCCGAGTTCAACGAGAATCTCGCGATCTTCCTGACCCTGGAAGAGGAGTTCCGCGCGTACCTCGAGCAGCACCGCCGCCGTATCGAGATCGCCGAGCGTCGTGCCGCCGAGATCCAGCGCGGCCAGGAACGCCTGGAAGCCGCGCGTGCGCGCATGACGTCCGAGCTGGACGAGCGCCTCTCCGGCCGGCGCGTGCCGCAGGCCATCGAGGATTTCCTGCGCCAGCCGTGGGCGCACCACGTCACCATGACCGTCCTGCGCGAGGGCGACGAGGGCGACGGCCTGCGCGAAGCACTGGCGCTGGCCGACGGCGTGCTCGAGGAACTGACCGAAGCGCAGCGCCATGTGGTCGGCAAGCCGTGGCTGCAAGCCTGGCGTGCGCAGATGCTGAAGGTGTTCGCCAGCGTCGGCATGAACCAGGATGCGGCCGCCGGCGCGGTGGATGCGTTGCACGACACCCTGCAGGCCGTGGCTGCCGCGCGTCCGGACCTGGAGCGCGCGTTGCCCGAGCTGCCGCAGGTCGTGTTGCCCAAGCCCGTCGTGGAAGAGGAGAGCGCGTCCATCCAGCTGGTCGGCGGGGCGGATACGCTCGATTTCGACCACAGCGATGCGGACCATTTCCGCGGCCTGCCCATTGGTACCTGGCTGGATTTCATCGACAAGGACAACAAGGTGCAGGCGGGCAAGCTGTCGTGGGTCAGCCCGATCTCCTCGCGCCTGCTGTTCGTCAACCGCCGCGGCGTGCGCTTCTGCGTCGCCTCGCCCGAAGAGCTCGCGGCGATGGTGCGGTTGGGACGCCTGCGCACCCACCAGAGCGAGGACGCGTTCGACAGCGCCATGCAGGGCGTGATCGAGCGCCTGGAACCGGCGCCGTCGGCCGCCGCCCCGGCGTAAGGGAATCCGCGCCGCGCGGCCTTGCCGCGCTCTGTTAGCATCGCGGCACGGATGACCTAACGACGAGGGGCGCAATGGCGGTCGAAGTTCGGGTACTGAAGGAAACCGCCGAGGGCGAACGCCGCGTGGCCGCGACGCCGGAAACCGTGCGCAAGCTGATCGCCGCGGGCGCACGGGTGGCCGTGGAGCGCGGAGCGGGCGACGGCGCGGGCTTCATCGACAGCGCCTACGCCGACGCAGGCGCCGAACTCGTGGACGATGCGGGCCGCGCCGGCGCCGACCTGCTGCTGTGCGTGCAACCGCCGTCGGCCGGCGCCATCGAAGGCTTCAAGCGGGGCGCCACGCTGGTCGGCGTACTGCAACCCACTGCCGATCCGGCG
>NZ_JBGFFG010000350.1:0-3611 GCF_056175765.1 Pseudoxanthomonas sp. LjRoot204_2
CGACAGGATACCCGCCCTGCGGCGTGCATCGCGCGATGGCCGCGTGGGTTCGGGTACGCTTGCCCGGTTTCCGACGAACGACGTGCACATGCGCATCATCAGCTTCAACGCCAACGGGCTGCGATCGGCAGCCACCAAGGGTTTCTTCGACTGGTTCACGGCGCAGCAGGCCGACGTCCTGTGCGTGCAGGAGACCAAGGCCCAGGAACACCAGCTGGCCGGGCCGGAATTCCTGCCCGCCGGCTACAAGGCCTGGTTCCGCGATGCGAGCACCAAGAAGGGCTACAGCGGCGTGGCGATCTACGCCAAGCGCGAGCCGGACGAGATCCGTACGGCGCTGGGCTGGCCGGACTTCGATGAAGAAGGCCGCTACATCGAGGCGCGCTTCGGCGACCTGAGCGTGGTCTCGTTCTACATCCCGTCCGGCTCCTCGGGCGACGAGCGGCAGGGCTTCAAGTTCAAGGTCATGGACTGGCTGGCGCCGGTGCTGGACGAATGGCGCCGCAGTGGTCGCCATTACGTGCTGTGCGGCGACTGGAACATCGTGCGCAGCCGGCTGGACATCAAGAACTGGACCAGCAACCAGAAGAATTCCGGCTGCCTGCCGCCGGAGCGCGACTGGTTGAACGGTATGTGCGTGGACGACGGGGGCTGGGTCGATGCTTACCGCGCGCTGCACCCGGAAGGGCAGGACTACACCTGGTGGAGCAACCGTGGCGCCGCGCGCGCCAACAACGTGGGGTGGCGCATCGATTATCAGTTCGTCACGCCCTCGCTGCGCGACCGCCTGAAGGCCTGTTCGATCTACCGCGACCAGCGCTTCTCCGACCATGCCCCCTTCACGGTGGACTACACCTGATGACGACCTCCGCCGGCGAACGTCCCGCCAAGCCTTCCGTCTGGCGTGCGTTCGCGCAGCCTTCGGCGTGGACGATGTTCTTCTTCGGCTTCGCCTCGGGCATGCCATTCCTGCTCGTGGCCGGAACGCTGGCGTACTGGCTGACCGAGAACGGGCTGGAACTGAAGAACATCACCCTGATCGCCAGCGCGGGGCTCACCTACACGTTGAAGTTCCTGTGGGCGCCACTGGTGGATCGCTGGCGCCTGCCATTGCTGGGCGGGCTGGGCCAGCGGCGCGGCTGGCTGTTGCTGGCGCTGGGAGTGGTCATCGTCGGTCTGCTGCTGATGGCGCACCTGACACCGGGGACGCTGGCGCCCTTCATCTGGGTCACGCTGCTGACGGCCTTTGCCGGCGCCACGCTGGACATCGCCGTGGACGCTTACCGCATCGAGATCGCACCGCAGGAGTCGCAGGGCGCGCTGCTGGCCACGTATTCGCTCGGCTACCGCATCGCGCTGATCATCACGGGCATGCTCGCCCTGGTGCTGGCCGACCACGTGCCCTGGCCGCAGGTGTATGTCGCCATGGCGGCCTTCATGCTGATTCCGGTCGTCGCCGTATTGCTGGCATCGGAACCGGATGTCGTGCGGGTGCGGATGACGACGTGGGCCGAAGGCCTGCAGGAAGGCGTGGTGGAGCCGTTCCTCGATTTCTTCCGCCGGTTCGGCCCGGCGCTGGCGCTGGCGCTACTGTCGTTCATCCTGCTGGCGAAGATCTCCGACCAGTCGTTGGGCGGCGGCATCATGGCGCCGTTCTACCTCGGCGAGGGTTTCACCAAGACCGAGATCGCGACGGTCACCAAGTTCTATGGCATCTGGGTGGGCCTGGCCGGCGTGTTCCTGGCCGGCATCGCCATCGCCCGCTGGGGCGTGAAATGGCCGCTGCTGGTGGGGATCGTGCTGGGCGCGATCAGCAACCTGCTGTATGTCTGGCTGGTCGGCGCCGATGGCGACGTGTGGAAGCTGACGCTGGTGATCTCGGGCGAGAATCTCGCCCAGGGGTTCCAGGGCACGACCTTGGTGGCGTTCCTGTCCGCGCTGGTCAACCAGCGTTTCACCGCCACGCAGTACGCGCTGTTCTCCTCGCTGGTGATGCTGCCGGGCAAACTGTTGAGCGCGGTGTCCGGCGGCATCGTCGAGCAGACCGGATATGCGGTGTATTTCTGGATCACTGCGCTGGTGGCCGTCCCGGCGGTGATCCTGTTCTTCTGGCTGGCGCCGCGCATCCGGTTCGGCAGCGGCCATGAGGCCGCCACCGGCGTTGACGCGCGCGCGCCGGATACGCCGGCTTGAATGACTGCGCTACAGTTTCCCGCCGGGGCAGGCCAGGGGAGGAGGGGATGACCGACATCGTGCTGAAGGACGTGGACCCGATCCTCGCCGAGCGCATCCGGCGTGTCTCGCAGGCGCGGGGTTGGCCGATCCACGACACCATCTTCAACCTGCTGGAGCAGGGCCTGTTCGTCTGCGAGGCGGAAGTCCGTGGCGGCTTCGACGACCGCGAGGTCAATGCGCTGGCCGAGGCGATCAGCGCGTTGAAGGACGTTCCGTCCGGCAAGGGGTTCTAGGCCGGGTACACCGTGCCGAGCACGCGGCGGCCCGATGCGCCGGTGACGGCGGGCAGGTTGCCGGGGCGACCCGCCAGCGTCTCGCGGGCCAACCACGCGAACCCCATCGCTTCCACATAGTCCGGGTCCAGGCCGTGGGTGGCCGTCGACTCCACCACGGCCTGCGGCATGTAGGCCGCCAGCCGCGCCATCAGCACCGGGTTCCGCACGCCGCCGCCGCAGACCAGGACGCGTCGCGTGTCGGGCTGCGTCATCTGCAGGGCATCGGCCACGGTGCGCGCGGTGAGATCCAGCAGGGTGGCCTGTACATCCTCATTCGATACGGAATTCCCGTCCAGACGGGCCTGCAGCCAGTCCAGATGGAAGTGTTCGCGCCCCGTGCTTTTCGGCGGCGGTGCGGCGAACCAGGGTTCGGCCAGCAAGCGCGCGAGCAACGCCGCATCGACCTGGCCGCTGGCGGCAAAGGCACCGTCGGCGTCGTAGGCGTGCCCGGTATGGCGCTCGCACCAGGCATCCATCAAGGCATTCGCTGGCCCGGTATCGAAGCCGCGGACATCCCCCGCACCCGGCAACAACGTGAAGTTGGCGATGCCGCCCAGGTTGAGCACCGCGCGGTCTTCGTGCGTCGATCCCAGCAGCGCGGCATGGAACGCCGGCATCAGCGGCGCGCCCTGGCCGCCCGCCGCCACATCGCGGCGACGGAAGTCGGCGACCGTTGTCATGCCGCTGCGTTCGGCGATGACGTTGCCATCGCCGAGTTGCCAGGTGAACGGCGGCTCCGCATGCGGCCGGTGGCGCACCGTCTGGCCGTGGGAGCCGATCGCACGGACGCGGCCGCGCGGCACGCCAGCGGCCTGCAGCAGCGACAGCGCGGCATCGGCGAATGCGATGGCGATGCGGGCATCGAGCAGGCCCACCGTATCCAGCGACACGCTGTCCGCACCCTGGCCGAGCGCAACGAGCGTCGTGCGCAAGGCGGGATCCCAAGCGAACGTGTGGCCCCGCACCAAGTCGCACCGCAGGGCGCGGCCCTCACCCTCGAAGCGCACCAGGGCGGCGTCGATGCCGTCGGCGCTGGTGCCCGACATCAGGCCCAGGTAGAGCTCGGAAACGGTGGCGTCGATGGCGTCGGTCATGCGGGAA
>NZ_JBGFFG010000351.1:0-3583 GCF_056175765.1 Pseudoxanthomonas sp. LjRoot204_2
GGCCACACACGCCGCCGCCGTCGCGCACGAGCTCAACACCCCGCTGGCGACGATGACGCTGCTGACCGAGGACATCCGCGAACACGCGAGCGAGCCCGACATCCGCGAGGATGCCGGCACCATGCGCCAGCTGATCGACCTCTGCCGCGACCGCGTGCGCGCACTCGCCGCCTCGGCCGACATGGGCGTGCGCCAGCGCGTCGACCTGGACGATGTGGTGCAGCGCTGGCAACTGATCCGCCCGACGGTGGAACTGCAGCGCACCGGCGCCCTGCCGCCGTGGCTGGCGACCGACGCCTCCACCGGTCACCTGCTGCAGGCGCTGTTGAACAATGCCGCCGACGCCAGCCGCCAGGCCGGCTCGCAACGCGTGGACCTGGACCTGCGCTGCGAAGGCGACGAGCTGGTCGGCACCGTGCGCGACTATGGCAACGGGTTCCACGAAGCGTTGCCGTTCCAGTCCGAGCAACTCTTCCGCACCAGCAAGCCGGAGGGCATGGGCGTGGGCCTGGCCCTGTCGCACGCCACCATCGAGCGACTGGGTGGACGCATGACCATGCGCGCGGTGCCGCCGAAGGGCGTGCAGGTGCAGTTCCGCCTGCCGGTGGCGGGCAATGACGAATCTCCCTGATGAGAGGCATCCGATGAAAGGCCTGCTGGTCGACGACGACGAACTCTATGCGCGCACCCTGCAACGCAGCCTGGCGCGCAAGGGCATCGAGACCGAGATCGCGCTGGACGCCGCCAGCGCGTTGGCGAAAGCGCGCGAGTGCATACCGGATTTCGCGCTGGTCGACCTGAAACTGGGCGCCGACTCCGGCCTGTCCCTGATCGAACCCTTGCGTGCGCTGCGCGCCGACATGCAGATCCTGCTCGTCACCGGCTATGCCAGCGTCGCCACCGCGGTGGAGTCCATCAAGCGCGGTGCCGACGACTACCTGCCCAAGCCGGCCACCGTGCCGACCAYCCTGCGTGCGCTGGGGCTGGAGACCCCCGCCGTGCCGGGCGACGAGGCGGATGCGGCAGAAGACACCATGACCCCGCTGAGTCGGCTGGAGTGGGAGCACATCCAGCAGGCGCTCGCCGAAACCGAAGGCAACATCTCCGCCGCCGCACGGCTGCTGGGCATGCACCGCCGATCGCTGCAGCGCAAGCTGGCCAAGCGTCCCGGCCCCGAGCGCCGCTGGATCGACGAATGACGTCAGGGCGCCGGCTCGCGATCAGGTTCGCTGCCCGCGCCCATCCCCATGCCCATCCCGGCGCCGCCTGCACCGCCCCCTCCGCCCTGCCGTCCCTCGCCTTTCGCGCCCTCGCCCTTGCCCTTGGAGGCGACCGGCCGCGCCGGACCTTGCCGCGGTATCGCCAACGAGGGCGGGATGGGTTCCAGGTCCAGCACGCCGCGGATGAAGTCGCGCAGCGACACCACCAGCGCATCGGTGCGGATCGGCCGGCCCGCCGCCAGATCGGTGGCCGCCTGCACGGCCAGCCGCACCTGTTCGTCGGTGCCCAGCAGGATGATGTCCGACAGCGCCGCTTCGACGGCATCACGGATGCGCCGTGACCGGTCGCTGCCGTCGTCGACCAGCTCGACGCCCGCGTCGCGCGCCTGCGCACGCAGGTCGCGCAAGTGGCGAGGATCGACGTCCAGCGACCCGGTGAACGAACCGCCGAGCACCTTGTAGGCCGCGATCAGCGTGCGCAGCCGTTCGTTGATCTGCCGATTCTCGCGCGCCCGCCGCTCCTGCACCGTCTGCATAACCAGCAGGCGGATGCCGACGCCGATCACCGTGATCAGCGCCAGCCCCGCCAGGGTAGTCAACAGGCCCTRCCATGAACTGAAGTCGAGACCGCGCATGGCAGGCATCCTCCGAGTGTGCGGCCGCTACCTTACCCAACTCCGTGTTGCCGCCGTGCATGGCCCTCAGAACGTTTTCCGCAGCACCACTTCCCAGCTGCGCGGATCGCCGAGGTAGGCCATCGTGCTGCCCAGCGCGTACACCACATGGGTGCGGTCGCCGAGGTTGCGGCCACGCACGGTCAGTTCCGTACTGTAGTTCCAGCGGAAGCCCACGTGCGCACCCCATGTCGCGTAGCCTGCGGTCGACAGCGTGTTGGCGGCATTGGCAAAGCGCGACGACACGCCACGCATGTCCACGCCGGCAGACCAGCGTGGCGTGAAGCGGTAGTCCAGCCACACGTTGCCCACGCGCGATGGGGTGTTGGTGGGGCGATTGCCGGCGCGCGATACCGGTACGCCGCCAACGTTCTCGTAGAAATCATCCAGCGTGGCATCCACCCAGGCCAGGTTGCCCTCGACCTTCAGCGCCTCCGTCGGCCGCCAGCCGAAGGTCGCTTCGATGCCGCGGGACGACTGCTGGCCGACCGGCAGCGTCTGCCCCGGATTGGAGGGATCGGTGATGGCAAGGTTGCGACGCACGACGCGGTATGCCGCCAGCGTCGCGAAGTTCCGCGCATCGCGCGACTGGAACTTCGCGCCGATCTCGCCCTGGCGACCCGTGGTCAGGTCGAAGTCGCGTAGCGTCGCGAAGTTCGCGGTGCTGAGAATGCCTGCCGGCGGATCGGCCGCGGTGCTGTACTGCGCGTAGACGCTCGCCTGCGGCGTGATGGCCCAGTTCAGCGCGACACGTCCGGTGGTGGGCGAGTATTCGCGCTCGAATCGGGCGGGATTGGTCGCACTGACCGCGCGATGGTTCACCACGTCCAGCACGATGCGGTCATGGCGCAGGCCGGTCAGCAGCGACAGCGACGGCGTCAGTTCGGTCAGGTTCTCCGTGTAAACCGCCTGCGTGTGCAGCCGGTTGGTGCGGTCGGGCGTGTAGACGATCGCCGTGCCGGGTACATCGAGGAAGCGTCCCGGCGTGACCGCATCGAGCCGCACCGTATCCACCGTGGCCGAGAGCGAAAGCGGGAAGCGCGTCTGCCGGTTGTAGCTGACGTCCAGGCCGGTCGCCCATTGCGTCGGCAGGCCGAACAGTTCGCCTTCGTGGCTCCATTCCAGCCGGTTGCCGTAGACCTGCTGGTCGTGCCGCTGCAGCAGCGTGCCGGAACGGATCACGCCGTCGTTGCCGGCGGTCAGGCGGTAGCTCTCGACGTTCCGATAGTCTCGCAGCGCGTCGTAGTGATAGAGGGTGTTGCGCACGGTGTCGTGCTCGCCAGGCGTCCACTCCAGCAGCGAACGCGCCCAGCGCACGTCCTGTCCGTAGTAGCCGTCGGCGACGTTGTAGTTGCGGCCGATGGTCTGCGGCAGCACCGACAGGCGACTGGTGGCGGGCTGGCGCACCGGCGTGCCCCAGTATGGACGATGGCTGTCCTCCTGCTGGACCTCCACCGCCAGGGTGTGTCGCAGGGTCGGCGCCAGTTGCGCCAGCCACGAAGCGGCGAGTGTCGATGCTTCGCGCTCCTGACCGTCGATCCAGCTCTCGCCATCACGCGTGCTGGCATCGACACGGATCGCCTGGCGCGCATCGTCGCCGCCGATGTGAAGGTTGGCCCCCATCGCCAGCGTGCCATCGCGGAACGAGCCCCACGACGCCTGCACGGCGGCTTCGTCGCGGTCCAGTCG
>NZ_JBGFFG010000352.1:0-3554 GCF_056175765.1 Pseudoxanthomonas sp. LjRoot204_2
CCGTTGCCCTGCTCGCGCTCGGCAGCGGCCTGTCATTGCTGTGACCCTTCCTTGAGAACGAGACCATGAGAGAGAACGCCAAGTCGTCGCTGCCCGGAATCCCGACCCTGCTCGGCCTGCTGGTGCTGGGTCTCGGTGCCGCCGCCGTCTTCATCCAGGGGGCGGCGCTGAAGCAGCCCAGCCACCTGGTCGCCGCCGCGCTGCTGGGCGCCGTGGTCATCTTCCTGATGGCAGGCCTCTACAAGCTGGAACCCAACCAGTCGGCCGTGCTCAGCCTGTTCGGCAAGTACGTGGGCACGGTGAAGGACAACGGCCTGCGCTGGAACAACCCCTTCTTCAGCAAGCGCAAGATCTCGCTGCGTATCCGCAACTTCGAGAGCAGCCGGCTGAAGGTCAACGAGCTGGACGGCAGCCCGATCGAGATCGCGGCGGTGATCGTGTGGCAGGTCGTCGACTCGGCCGAGGCCGTGTTCAACGTGGACGATTACGAAAGCTTCGTGCACATCCAGTCCGAATCGGCACTGCGTGCGATGGCCTCCAGCTACCCGTACGACCAGCACGAGGAAGGCCAGATCGCGCTCCGCAGCCATCCGCAGGAGATCTCGCAGCATCTGCAGGAGCAGATCGCCGAGCGCCTCGGCAAGGCGGGCGTGGACGTGATCGAAGCGCGTATCAGCCACCTGGCGTATGCCCCCGAAATCGCGCAGGCCATGCTGCAGCGCCAGCAGGCCAATGCCGTGATCGCCGCGCGCACGCGCATCGTCGCCGGTGCCGTGGGCATGGTGGAAATGGCCCTGGCGGAACTGCAGAAGAACGATGTCGTCAAACTGGACGAAGAGCGCAAGGCGCAGATGGTCAGCAACCTGCTGGTGGTGCTGTGCGGCGAGCGTGGCACCCAGCCCATCGTCAACACCGGCTCGATCTACTGACGCGGGCGCGCCGGCATGCACGCCTTCGTTCCGCTGGTGCTCGCCGTTTCCGGCCTGCCCGCACTGCTCATCGGCGCATGGATGAGCCGGGCCGCCGACGACCGGTCGCGCGGCATGGCGCTGCACTGGGTGCTGGTGGGGCTGGTCATCCAGGCCGGCGCCGTCGGCATCTACTGGGCCGGTGGGGACGACAGGCTGGCGCAGGGCATCGTGATCGCGATGGTGGTGCTGGTGAACGCGCTGATCGTGTCGATGGTGCTGCAGCTGCGCCGCAACAGGAAGCAACCGTGAGCGAGAAGCAGGACAAGAAAGCCTACCCGCTGCGCATCAATGCCGAGGTCCTGGCGGCGGCACAGCGCTGGGCGGACGATGAACTGCGATCGCTCAACGCCCAGATCGAATACGTATTGCGCGACGCACTGCGCAAGGCCGGGCGCCTGCCGAAGGGCGACGCCCCGACAAACAAGAAGGACTCGCCATGAACCATCGCTGGAGCCACAAGGTCGTCGAAGTTCCGTTCAAGATGTTCGCCGGCAAGCTTACCGACCGCATGCAGCAGGAACTGGACAAGATGAGCGTGCAGGGCTGGGAACTGGTCAGCACGCTCTTCATCGAGCACGAAATCTCGGTCCGCCTGTTCTTCAAGAAGCCGGCCTGAGGCCCGCCCGGTGGCCGGCCTCGCGAGACGCATCAAGCGCATATGGGTCACGTTGGGGCTCATCGCGACCGTAGTCTTCACCACGTGGTGCCTGGTCGCCTACTACGCCAATGCGGAAGGCCGTCGCGCGGCACGCGGGGATGCACGCGTCGCGGTCGACCACCGTGAGGGGCGCTGGGTGTTCATGCCACGGCAGCCGTCGCCGCACGCCACGGGGCTGCTGTTCTATGCGGGCGCACTGGTGGACCCGCGCGCGTATGCCAGGCTCGCCCATCGCACCGCGGAGGCCGGTTACCCGGCGGTGATCGTCGAGCTTCCGCGACGCGGCGCGTTCGGCGGCGCGGAGGGCTCGCCGGTGCTCGCGCGCGGCCAGGCCGCGATGGCCGCATTGCCGGGCGTGCGTTGCTGGATCGTGGGCGGCCACTCGCGCGGCGGGGAAGTGGCATCCCGCCACGCACTCGCCGACCCTCTGGGCACGGCGGCCCTGCTGCTGGTCGCGACGTCGCATCCGCGCGACGTCGACCTGTCCATGTTGACCATGCCCGCCATCAAAGTGGTCGGCGACCGCGACGGCCTGGCGACGCCCGACCGCGTGGCCCGCAACCGCCACCTGCTGCCCGCGCACACGCGATGGGTCGACATCCCCGGCGCCAATCATTCGCAGTTCGGCGACTACGGCTTCCAGCCCGGCGATCGTATCGCCCGCATTCCGCGCGACGCCCAGCAGCAGCGGCTCGCCGGAGAAGTGAACGGCCTGCTCAAGGCCGTCGCCGCCCGGACCGCCTGCCAGTCCGTCCCTCCTTGACCCGGTGATCCCATGCAACAGAAGCAACACTACGAGATCGCTCCCCTGCCCGGCCGCGTCGCCCTGTGGCTGTGGCTGCCGATGCTGGGCGCCCTTGGCCTGACCGTCGCCGCCCTGCTGCTGGAATCCCCTGCGCCGCCGCTTGTCGCATGGCTGACGGTGCCGTTCGTGCTGACGGTAGGCGCCATGCTCGCGCTTGCGATGCGTCGCAGGYGGATCGTGCTCGACCACCGCACGCTGCGGGTGGAGGCCGCGTTCTACACGAAGACGCTACCGGTCGAATCCATCGACCTGGACAGGGCGCGCGTGCTGAGCCTGGAGGAACACACGGACCTGGCCCCGATGCTGAAGACCAACGGCTTCAGCCTGCCGGGCTTCAAGGCCGGCCACTTCCGCCTGCGCAACCTCGGCAGGGCGTTCTGCCTGGTGACCGATCGCACGCGCGTACTCACCCTGYCCTTGCGCGATGGCGGTCTGGTGCTCGTGAGCCCCGCACGCCCCGGCGACCTGCTGGCGACGCTGCGCGAACTGGCGGCGCCTTCGCCGCGTCGCTAAGCTGCGGCCATGCGACGCCCCACGCGCCCCCTGAAAACGCTGCTGCTCAATACGGCGCAGATCGAACTGTGGCCTGCGGATGTGCTGCACGTGCGCGGCAACGCCGACGCGCGCTCGCTCGCCGGCGCGCATACCGTATTGCGCCGGAAGCGGGATGGCCGCTACCTGGCGGCTGTATCGACACGGGCAGTGCGCCCGCTCGTTCCGCGCCTGTTCCTTGAGCCCGGCCTCGACGAGGCGTGGGATGCCCTCGACCGGCTCGAGCAGGCTACGCGCGGCATCGATGCGGACGCGCAAGGCTCGCTGCCCCTGCATGCGTTGCAGCAACGGCTGCACGACGTGGGGCTGGACGACTCCTACGGCGAGCGCAGCGGCTTGCCGTTGGTTCCCGAACCGGCCGCGCTGGTGTTCGCCGGGCGCGACCGTTATCGCCGCCCCCTGTGGCTGTCGGCAGCCACGGCGCGCGCCTGGCTGGCCATGCAGCGCGCCGCCTACCGTGACGGCCTCATGCTGGACGCGATCTCCGGTTACCGCAGCCACGACTACCAACTCGGCATCTTCGACCGGAAGCGGGCGCGCGGACTGACCGTCGAGCAGATCCTCACCG
>NZ_JBGFFG010000353.1:0-3553 GCF_056175765.1 Pseudoxanthomonas sp. LjRoot204_2
GGTCGCTGCTGTTCCTCGATGACGAACGCGTCATCCACGAATCCACCCCGATCCAGCCGCTGGATGGGCAAGGTCATCGCGATACCCTGGTGCTGACCTTCCGCAAGGACGGTTTCCAGGGCGATCCGATTGCGGCTTGACATGGCCGGTCTTTCGTTACAATTGAAACCATGGCGCATGGGCGCCCGCATCCTGGAGTTCCGATGAAGCTGGGTTCCCTGAAGGAAGGTGGTCGCGACGGTACGTTGATCGTCGTGTCCCGTGATCTGGCCCGCGGTGTGCGCGCCACCGGCATCGCGCCGACGCTGCAGCGCGCGCTCGAGGACTGGAGCAACACCGCGCCGCGCCTCAACGCACTGTACGAATCCTTGAATGCGGGCGACGCCGATGGCGCGTTCGACATCGACCTTCAGGCGCTCGCCGCGCCGCTGCCCCGTGCCTACGAGTTCGTCGACGGCAGCGCTTACCTGCCGCACGTGGAGCGCGTCCGTCGCGCCCGCAATGCGGAAGTGCCGGAGAGCTTCTATACCGACCCGTTGATGTACCAGGCCACGAGCGCCGCGTTCTACGGACCGCGCGATCCGGTGAAAGTGGTCAGCGAGGAGTACGGGATCGACCTGGAAGCCGAGATCGTCGTCGTCACCGACGACGTGCCGATGGCGGTGACACCGGTGCAGGCGGCGGGTCACATCCAGCTGATCGGCCTGGTCAACGACGTGTCGCTGCGCAACCTGATCCCGGGCGAACTCGCCAAGGGCTTCGGCTTCCTGCAATCCAAGCCGCGCTCGGCACTGTCGCCGGTATTCGTCACGCCTGACGAACTGGACGCTGCCTGGCGCGACAGCAAGGTCCACCTGCCGCTGGTCACGCACATCAACGGCGAGTGGTTCGGCGCGCCGGAGGCGGGGGTGGACATGCAGTTCGACTTCGCCCAGTTGGTCGCGCATGCGGCCAAGACCCGCCCGCTGTCGGCAGGCACCATCGTCGGTTCCGGCACCATCGCCAATGAGGACACGTCGAAAGGTGCGTCCTGCTTCGCCGAGCAGCGTACGGTCGAGACCTTGCGCGATGGCAAGCCGTCCACGCCGTTCATGAGTTTCGGCGACGTGGTCCGCATCGAAATGATGGACTGTGACGGACGTTCCATTTTTGGCGCGATCGAGCAGCGTATCGAGCCGCAACCCTTGCCTTGAGGGCGCGGCCGGCCCCAGTGTGACTTCAGGACGGAGCGGGTCGGGCATGGACATGGATTCCGGGGATTCGAAGGCGCAAGCCGCGGGGAGCGGGTTGCATGGCTGAGCACCTCAGGCTGTATTCCTACTGGCGTTCCAGCGGCGCGTATCGCGTGCGCATCGGTCTGAATCTCAAGGGGTTGGCCTACGAAACCGCGCCCGTGCATCTGGTCCGCGACGGCGGCCAGCAGCACGCGCCGGACTACGTCGCCAAGAATCCCCAGCACATGGTGCCCACCCTGCAGCACGGCGTGCGGGTGATCCGCCAGTCGCTCGCCATCCTCGAGTACCTGGACGAAGCCTGGCCGTCGCCACGCTTGTTGCCGATGACGGCCCGGGACCGCGCGCGGGTGCGCGCGCTGGCGCAGATGGTCGCGTGCGACATCCACCCGCTCAACAATTTGCGCGTGCTGCAGTACTTCGAAGGCACCTGGAACGTGCCGCAGGCCGAGCGCGACGACTGGGTGAAGCACTGGATCATAGAAGGGTTCGCACCGATGGAGGCCCTGCTTGCCGGCGATGCCGCCACGGGGGCCTTCTGCCATGGGCAGACCCCCGGACTGGCGGATTGCTGCCTGGTGCCCCAGGTGTTCAACGCGCGCCGGTTCGGTGTGGACATGAGCGCCTTTCCCACGATCGTCCGCATCGAGCAGGCCTGTCTCGCGCTCCCGGCCTTCGATCAGGCCAGGCCGGAGAACCAGCCCGACGCCAACGCCTGACCGGATGTCGCCGAAAACGGAACGGGCGGGTTTCCCCGCCCGTTGACCCGCATGCCGTTCGGCGACGCGGCGTGCTCAGCCGAAGCCGTGGGTGATCCGCGGCGAGCTGCTGGCCGTGTCGTAATCCGCGTACGGATCGTGCTCGCCCTTGCTGCCTTCGGAGAGGCGGAACTTCAGCGCCAGGCCATCGCGCGAGTCCGCAGCGCGCAGGGCTTCCTCCTGCTCGATCAGGCCTTCCTTCACCATGCGGAACAGGCACTGGTCGAAGGTTTCCATGCCTTCCTCGAGCGACTCCTCCATGGCGGCCTTGATCTCGTGCACCTGGCCGCGGCGAAGCAGGTCGCGGATCATCGGTGTATTGATCAGCACTTCCGCCGCCGGCATGCGACGACCGTCGGTGCCCTTGACCAGGCGCTGCGACACCACGGCGCGCAGGTTGAGCGCCAGGTTCATCAGCACGTTCTTGTGTGCGCTTTCCGGGAAGAAGTTGAGGATGCGCTCGATGGTCTGGTCGGCATTGTTGGAGTGCAGCGTCGCCAGGCACAGGTGGCCGGTTTCGGCGAAGGCGATGGCCGCTTCCATCGTGGTCGCGTCGAGGATTTCGCCGATCAGGATGACGTCCGGCGCCTCGCGCATCGCGTTCTTCAGCGCATTGTGGAACGCATGCGTATCCAGTCCGACCTCGCGCTGGTTGACGATGGACTGCTTGTGCCGGTGCAGGTACTCGATCGGATCCTCAATGGTCAGGATATGGCCGGTGCTGGTGGTATTGCGGTAGTCGATCATCGACGCCAGCGACGTCGACTTGCCGGAACCGGTGGAGCCGACGATCAGCACCAGACCGCGCGGGGTCATGATGATGTCCTTCAGCACCGGCGGCAGGTTCAGCTCCTCGATCGTGGGGATCACGCTGCGGATCGCACGGATGACCATGCCCACTTCGCCGCGCTGCTTGAACACGTTGACGCGGAAGCGGCCGGCGTCGTGCAGGGCGATGGCCATGTTGAGCTCGAGCTCGCGCTCGAAGACAGGCACCTGGCCTTCGTCCATCAGCGAGTAAGCGATCTTCTTGACCATGCCGGGCGGCAATCCGGTGTTGCCCAGCGGATAGAGCTTGCCTTCGATCTTGATGTAGACCGGCGCCCCGGTCGTGAGAAACATGTCCGAGGCGTTCTTCTCGGTCATCAGCTTCAGGAAATAGCCGATGTCCATGTGCAACACTCCCCACGATGCGCGGCACACGTTGCAACGGCGCCGAAGGCTACAGACAATGGCCGCGCGTACCCCTCAACGTCACGGCACCCCAATGACTGTTAGCTTCGCACACTTCCGCAGGCCCCTGCATGTGATGGCCGCCGCAGTAGCGGCAATCGTGCTGTCGCCGGCGTTCGCCCAGAACGCGCCGACCCCCGAACTGGAAGCGGCGATCAAGGCGGTGCAGCGTGCCGACCAGGCCGATGCGGACCAGTACGCACCCGCGCCGCTGGCGGCGGCCCGCCAGTCGCTCGCGCAGGCGCAGGCCACGCGCAGCAAGAAGGAGGCCCTCGATTTCGCCGTGCGCGCCGCCGCGGACGCCGATCTGGCGCGCGCGCGCAGCGAGGA
>NZ_JBGFFG010000354.1:0-3546 GCF_056175765.1 Pseudoxanthomonas sp. LjRoot204_2
GGGTGGCTGAGCGCGAACTTCAGGAACGCCTGTGCCCACGAGCCGATGCCTGCGTCGACCAGGGCCGCGGGGACGGACTTGTCCTTCACCTGCGCAAACAGCTTTCCGTCCTCGAACGCGCGGTTGATGAGGACGGCGACGCCCAAGTCCTGCGCCAGCGGCAGCACGCGCGTCTCCGCACCGCGGCTGATGACCGAGTAGTTGATCTGGAGGAAGTCCGGCTTCTCCGCCTGCACGACGTTGGCAAGCTCGTCCTGCGCGCGCTCGACGTAATGGGTGACGCCCACGTACTTCACCTTGCCCTGCGCCTTCAACTCGCGCGCCACGGCCATCTGCGTCTTCAGGTCGCCCAGGTTGTGGACCTGCAGCAGCGCGACCTTGTCGGTCTTCAGGCGACGCAGCGTGTCCTGGAACTGCGCGATACCCGCCGCGCGCCCGCTCACGCCGGACAATTTGGTGGCCAGCCAGGCCCTGCCGGTCAGGTTCTGCTCCGCCAGCAGCGCCCCCATTACGTCCTCGGCGACGCTGTAGGTGGGCGCGGTATCGATCAGGGTGGCGCCGGCGGCGAAGAACCGCTTCAGTACCTCGCGCAGCGGGTCCAGTTCCGCGGCGCTCTGGCCCACTTCAAAGCTGCCGGAGGTGCCCATGCCGATGACGGGGATGCGCTCGCCGGTCGACGGGATGGCACGGGTGTTCAGGGGTGCTGGTGCGGTCGGCGTCGTGGCCGATGCCGGCTTGGCCCCGCTCACGCCGCCGGCCTGTGCCGTATCGCGGCAGGCGGCCAGGCCCATGCCTGCCGTGGCCAGCGCGGTGCTTGTCAGGAACTTGCGTCGTGAATACACGGCCGTCTCCTCGCTCAAGGGGAAACGGTGGTTATCCGGGATCGTGTGAGGCGAGATGTAAACGAAGCGTTCAATCTGCGCCCAACTGATGTCACGGTGCCACGAACCGTGGCGCCTTCGCTCAGTCAGCCGATCAGTCCTGAAGGCAACTGCATGGTGATGCAGTGCAGGCTGCCGTTCTGCCAGATCAGCGCGCGGCACGGCACCTGCACGATCTCACGGTCCGGATACGCCTGCGCCAGGACTTCGGCGGCGATATCGTCGGCGGGGTCGCCGTAGGCCGGCATCAACACCGCGCCATTGATGATCAGATAGTTCGCGTACGACGCCGCCAGGCGACGCCCACCGTCGATCACGGGCTGTGCCCAAGGAAGCGGGAACGTGCGATAGGCATGGCCATCCGCCGTGCGCAGCGCGGCGATGTCGGTGGCCATGGCCTGCAGCTCGGCGAAATGCACGTCGCCGGCATCGTCGCACGCCTGGTAGACGATGGCATCGCCCGGTGCGAAGCGGGCGAGGGTATCGATGTGGGCGTCGGTGTCATCGCCCTCCAGATAGCCATGGTCCAGCCATAGCACGCGGTCCTGTCGCAACCAGCCCGTCAACTTGGCGGTCAGCTCATCCCGAGACGCGGCAGGGTGGCGTTCGTGCAGGCATTGCCAAGTGGTGAGCAGGGTGCCTGCGCCATCCGTTTCGATAGCGCCACCTTCCAAAGCAAAATCAATACTTTGGACGAAATAGTTGTGAAACAGCTGCATGCCGGACAACTCGCCGACCAGGCGATCGTCGCGACGGGCTTCGTACTTCCCGCCCCAGCCGGTGAAGCGGAAGTCGAGCAGCTTGAAACGGCCCCCGTCCCGCAGCGTGATGGGGCCGGAATCGCGCAGCCAGGTATCGTCGTACTCGGCCGGCACGAAGCGCACGTTCGCCATCTCCACGCGCGCGGAACGCAGCCGGGCCTCGGCATAGGTCTGCAGGTCGTCGTCTGCGACGCAGATCAGCACGGGCTGGAAACGGGTGACGGCGGCCACCAGGGCGACGTAGGTTTCCTCCACGTCGGCGAGGCGATCGGCCCAGTCGGTCTCGGCATGCGGCCAAGCGATCAGGATCGCGGACTGGGGCTCCCACTCCGCAGGAAAGCGATAGGCATCGGTCATCGGGTTGCAGGGCGCGCGGGCACCGGTCAGCGGATGGGAGGCTTGGGGCCGACTTCTTCGGCGGACGCCTTGTTGAGCACCACGTCGATGACGCGGCTCTTCTCGAAGTAAACGGTGAAACCTGGATAGACCCAGCGATGGATCACAGGCCACTGGCGCTTCTGTCCGCCCCGGGGTTCCAGCTTCTGCTGGGGCGTGCCGAAGCGGGCTTCGACGTCGGCGGCCGACTGCCCCCGCACGGGCGCGGCGGCAGGTTGTTCCTGGGCGCGTTCGATCAGCAGTGTATCGGCGGACACCGGGCCTKCGAGGCCGAGCATGGCGATCAACGGAAGTGCTAGGGCGCGACGGCTCATGGTGGAACTCCCCTGGATGATCTGCCTTTTATAACAAAAGGCAGGTAACAAAAAACCGCCCGAAGGCGGCTTTCCGTGCATTGCCGGCCGGAGCCGGCAGCGCCGTTCTCAGCGCTGACGCGCCTTGAAACGGGGGTTGGACTTGCAGATCACGAAGACCTTGCCGCGGCGGCGGACCACCTTGCAGTCGCGGTGACGGGCCTTCGCCGACTTCAGGGAGGACAGGACCTTCATGAGTTGAAACCTCGGCGTAAAAGAATATGGGGTAAAGCGAAGCCCGCTATTCTAGCGGCAATTCCGCTGGCTTATCAAGCGGTTGCGGAGGGTGCCGGCGCGCCGAGCGTTCCGGGGCGTTCCAGGGGGCGCCATAATGAGCGGAAACCGCCTGGAGTTCCCATGTCCGATACCGCTCCCGTCCTCACCATCGATGGTCCCTCCGGGGCCGGCAAGGGTACCGTGAGCCGGCTCGCCGCGGCCCGGCTTGGCTGGCACTATCTCGATTCGGGCGCGCTGTATCGCGCCGTCGGCGTGGCGGCCAGTTGGGCGGACCTCGATATTTCGGATCCGGCGGCCCTGGTCAGGTGCGCCTTCGATACCCGGGTGAGCTTCCGGGAGTCGGAGCAGGGATTGAGGGTGATCGTCGACGATCTGGATGCCACCGACGAGCTTCGTCTTGAAACCACGGGCGCCCTCGCGTCCGCCATCGCCGCCATTCCCGAGGTCCGCTCGGCCCTGAAGGAGCGGCAGCGGGCGTTCCGGCAGATGCCGGGGCTGGTCGCCGATGGCCGGGACATGGGAACGGTGATCTTCCCGGATGCTCCCTACAAGGTCTTCCTGACGGCCAGTGCCGACGAACGGGCGGAAAGGCGGTATAAGCAGTTGAAAGACAAAGGGGTTTCCGTCACAATCGACGGTCTGCTTCGCGAGATCCTCGCCCGCGACGCCCGTGACGCCCAGCGCACGGTGGCGCCCCTGAGGCCGGCCGACGACGCCGTCCTCATCGACACCACCGGCCTCGGCATCGACGCGGTCGTCGAGCGCGTGCTGGCCCTGGTGCCTGCACGCACAGGTTAGGTCCCGCGCTGCAGAAGGCTCGCGCCGCATCCGTGGCGCGTTTTTCCAACCACAACACTCACGGCCATACGCAATCCCGCGCCGGCCGACAACGGGTGGACCTTGTGCACGTCCGTGCGC
>NZ_JBGFFG010000355.1:0-3537 GCF_056175765.1 Pseudoxanthomonas sp. LjRoot204_2
GTGTTCGTGCCCGGCGCGGGACAGCTCGACGCGCTTCGGCGAGGCGTGCCAGTGGACCAGGAGGGGCATCCGCCGCCGCTCGCGCACGTGGAGAACGCCGACCTCAAGCGCGCGCGCGCCTATCCGATGCAGCCGCCGACCATCCCGCATGCCATCGACGGCTACCAGGTCGACAGGAACAGCAACCGTTGCATGCTGTGCCATGCACGCGCCAACGCGGCCACGTTCCAGGCGCCGCCGGTCAGCGTGACCCACTACATGGACCGCGACGACCAGTTCCTGGCGACCGTCTCGCCGCGCCGCTACTTCTGCAACCAGTGCCACGTGGTGCAGACGGACGCGCCAGTGCTGGTCGCCAACCAGTTCCGCGACATCGACAGCGTGCTGTCGGTGCCGCCGACCGCGAAGGAGTAGCCCATGTGGTCACGGATGAAGCGGGAGGGGCTGGCGTTCTGGCGCACGCTGCGGCTTCCCAGCCGGCACTACAGCCTCGGCTTCCTGACGGTGGCCGGGTTCCTGGCGGGCGTGATTTTCTGGGGCGGCTTCAACACCGCGCTCGAGGCGACCAACACCGAGGCGTTCTGCACCAGCTGTCATGAGATGCAGGACAACGTGTTCGAGGAACTGAAATCCACCATCCACTACAGCAACCGCTCCGGTGTGCGCGCCACCTGTCCGGACTGCCACGTGCCGCACAACTGGACCGACAAGATCGCCCGCAAGATGCAGGCCTCCAAGGAAGTCTGGGGCAAGCTCTTCGGCACCATCAACACGCGCGAGAAGTTCCTCGACGAACGCCTGATCCTGGCGACCCATGAATGGAACCGGTTGAAGGCCAACGATTCGCTGGAGTGTCGCAACTGCCACGACTACGACTCGATGGATCTCACCCGGCAGGGATCACGTGCTGCGCAGGTGCACAAGCTGTGGTTGGGCACCGGCAAGAAGACGTGCATCGACTGCCACAAGGGCGTGGCCCATCGCCTGCCGGACATGACCGGCGTACCGCAGGGGTAGGCACGCCGGGTGCGCGCGGAACACGATCAATGCCTTCTTCTGTCCGTAAGGTGACATCAGTAGGAGTAGGAAGGCATACGATGGCGTCCAAAGTAGTCCGTTACCAGCAGGTCGAGAAGTGAGTCAAAAAGTGAGTCGCGGCTCGCTGTGGGACGCGCTAATATAAGCAAATACAATCACTTAGATATGAAATGCGATTGATGGTGGGCCCACCAACCGCTTGAGGCTGTCAGGCCTTGTCGTGCCTCGCATGCCGAAGCAGGGCTTCGCCTCTGGTGGGTCGCGACGACCGTCGTGACAGCGA
This sequence comes from Pseudoxanthomonas sp. LjRoot204_2, assembly GCF_056175765.1. Classification (NCBI taxonomy): domain Bacteria; kingdom Pseudomonadati; phylum Pseudomonadota; class Gammaproteobacteria; order Lysobacterales; family Lysobacteraceae; genus Pseudoxanthomonas; species Pseudoxanthomonas sp. LjRoot204_2. Next base: position 1,322 of record NZ_JBGFFG010000355.1, read on the forward strand.
ACTTCCTTCGCGGGAAGGCGTCGACGTCGACAACCCGGTACGCGTGCGCAGTCCGRGTACGGTGTGCGGCAGCGTCGGCGAGATCCGGGCCGGCCGTGTTTGCAGTGAATCCCTTTCCCTTGGATCGAACATGCGCCTGCTGGCCGGATGCGAATTGACCGTCGAATGCCTCGAAGACTGCGCGGTGGTCGCGATGCTGCGGCCGCGCAGCGGCGAGTCGCAGTGGTTGGTCAGCGAATCCTATTCCTTCGATCCCCATGTTCGGCCGACGGAGTACGTCGATGTGTTCGGCAATCTGTGCCAGCGCTTCGTGGTGCCGCGCGGGCGCATGCGGATACGCGCGGAGCTCGAGGTCGAGACCGAGCGGGACATCGCCATCGCGCCTTGGGTGGCGCCGACACCTGCGGCACGGCTGCCCGATCACGCGCTGCAATACCTGCTGCCGAGCCGCTACTGCCCGAGCGATCGTGCGTTCGAGCAGGCGCAGGCCATCGTGGACGCAGCGGACCCGCGCAACGGCCAGGTCGGGGCCATCGTGGAATGGATCCGCGCCCATATCGCCTACCGGTACGGGGTCAGCGATGCCACCACGGATGCGCTCGGCACGCTCGAGGCGGGTGCCGGCGTTTGCCGCGACTACGCGCATGTCGGGATCACCTTGTGCAGGAGCCTGCGAATTCCGGCCCGCATGGTGGTGGGTTATCTGCATGGCCTGGAGCCCATGGACCTGCACGCGTGGTTCGAGGCGTTCCTGGATGGCCGTTGGTACACGTTCGACCCGACCCAGTCCGCCCCCCGCGGTGGCCGGATCGTGGTCGCGCACGGGCGCGACGCCGCCGACGTGGCGTTCCTGACGAACTACGGTTGGCTGCAGACCGTGGACATGCAGGTGTGGGTGGGTGAGCGGATGGGCGAGGCGCCTGCTTCGTCGTCGAGCGGATAGCGTTCGGTCGCCGTCCACCTGCTTCCGCGGAGTGGTGGGCTTCTGGTCTCTGATGCACGCGCGCTGTCGACCGATCGCCGCGACCGTGCGTCGGTGCCGCGCTTCCCATGACTCCTGGCGTCGCGTTGACCATGCCTGCACATGCGATCGGACAGCATGCGCGCTCGCCGCGGCCGCTGCGGAACGCCGGAGGCGCATGCTGTGATGTTTCGCCGTGCCGGGCGGCACCCGCGCCGGCTCGTATAGACTGCGCCGAGGCTGCGGGACGCTCGGTCCCGTCCCGGGTTCGCCCACCGTTTGCCGGTCCGTCCCGAGGAACCCTCCGATGCCGCATCGATCCCCCGATCTTTCTCTGGACACCCTGGACAGCGAGCGCGTCCGCGTTGCGTTGGCCGCAGGCGCCATCATCGGAACCTGGTTCTGGGACGTGCAGTCCGACACCGTGACGGTGGATCCGGCCCTTGAGCGCAGCTTCGGCCTGGAACCGTCGGGCGACCGATGGAAGCTGCACGACCTGATCCAGTCCGTCCATCCCGAGGATCAGGGCGGCCTGGAAGCCGCCATCGGCGACGCGATGGCTCGGGGCGGCCAGTACCTGCACCGGTATCGGACCCGCGGGGGCGAGGAGGGGTGGCGGTGGGTGGAGGCGCGGGGCTGGGTGGATCTCGACGCGCACGGCGCCGCCGTCCGCTTCCCCGGCGTGCTGATCGACATCAGCGAGGCACGCCGCGTCGAGGACGCGCGCGACCGCGCGGAGAGCCTGCTCAATACGTTCGTGGAAGCGGTGCCGGGCGTCGTCTACGCCAAGGACAGGCAGGGTCGATTGCTGATCGGCAACCGCGGCACGACCGAGCTGATCGGCAGGCCGCCCGAAGAGTACCTGGGCCGCACGGATGCCGAACTGCTGGATGACCCGGCGCAGGCCGCCGCGATCATGGCGGCGGACGCGCGCATCATGGCCTCCGGCAGGATCGAGCAGCTGGAAGAGGAAGTGAGCTACCCCGACGGCCGGCGCGCGTTCTGGCTGTCGACCAAGGCGCCGTTGCGGGACGCGCAAGGCGAGATCGTCGGCCTGATCGGTGCCTCGCTCGACATCACCGACCGGAAGGCGGTCGAAGCCAGCCATCGGGAGATCGAGGAGCGCTACCGCCTTGCCGCGCTCGCCACCAGCGACGCCATCTGGGACTGGCGGATGGTGGACGGGCATGTGATCTGGAACGAAGCGCTGGCGACGCTGTTCGGCCACGATCGGCTGGAGAGCAGTGCGCAATGG
>NZ_JBGFFG010000356.1:0-3531 GCF_056175765.1 Pseudoxanthomonas sp. LjRoot204_2
GCGCGGTACAGTGCCCTTCGAGGGCATGCAGGCTGTCGGGTCGGTCGATGAAGCGCTCGCGATCGCCGAGACGCAAGGCGCCGAAGAACTGAGCGTGATAGGCGGCGGCGAGGTTTACGCGATCACCTTGGGGAGTGCCGACGTGCTGTACCTGACCGAGGTCGATACGGTGGTGGAGGGCGCGCATGCGTTCTTCCCGGCCTTCGATCCGACGGAATGGCGCGAAGTCGCACGCGAGCCGCATCCCGTCGATGCAAAGCACGCGCTGGCATTCGACTTCGTCGAGTACCACCGTCGCTGAGGCGCCCTCTGTAGGCTGGGATGAAGCGAAGCGCAATCCCAGCGCTCTCCCGTTAGGTTGGATCTACAGATGCTGGGTTTATCAACCCAGCCTACGAAGGCCCTGATTTGCGCGTATCTGTAGGTCGGGATGAAGCCAAGCGCCATCCCAGCACTTCTACTCAGTCCTTCGGCAATTCGCCCTTGGGCGGTGGAGGCACGTCTCGGCCGGGGACCTGCACCAGCCGGATATCGTCGGTGTCGAGTTGCAATGCGGTGAGTTTCCCGCCCCACACCGCACCGGTGTCGATCGCGTGCACGCCATGGCCGATCATCAGGCCCAGCGTGGACCAGTGGCCGCAGACGATCTTCAGGTCCCGCTCGGCGCGGCCGGGGACTTCGTACCAGGGATACAGGCCCTGGGCCTGGCGGCCCGGCGCGCCCTTCTCCTCGATCGCCATGCGCCCGCGCGGCGTGCAGTAGCGCATGCGCGTGAGCACGTTGATGATGGCGCGCGAGCGGTCGTGCCCCGAGAGGTGCGGCGCCCAGTTTGGCTTGTCGCCGTACATGTTGCGGAACAGCTTGCGGTAGGCGTTGCCGTGCAACTGCACTTCCACTTCGCGCGCGTGTTTTTCCGCGAGGGCGGTGGTCCACTTCGGCGCGAGCCCGGCGTGCACCATCATCCAGCCCAGTTCACGGTCCACGTGCACCAGTTTCTGCAGGCGCAACCAGTCCAGCAGCACGCGTGCATCGTCGGCCAGCACCACGCGTTGCAGGTCGGGATTGACCTTGCGCTGTTCGTCCGGCGAGCGTTCGCCGATCGCCAGTAGGGAGAGATCGTGGTTGCCCAGCACCACCACGCAGTGATCGCGCAGCGAATGCACCAGCCGCAGCGTTTCCAGCGACTGTCCGCCGCGGTTGACGAGGTCGCCGCAGAACCAAAGCCGGTCCTGCGCCGGATCGAAGCGGATCTTCTCCAGCAGGCGCTGCGTCGCGTCGTAGCAGCCCTGCAGGTCGCCGATGGCCCAGACGGTCATCGCGGCGGACTCAGTGCAGGGTCCGCGGGACGGACAGGGTGAAGGCGGCGATGGGCGCGTCGAACCGGGTGCCGTCGTCGGCGAGCATGTCGTAGCGTCCCTGCATGGTGCCCAGTGCGGTTTCCAGGATGGCGCCGGAGGTGTAGCGGAAGTCTTCGCCCGGCCTCAGCCAGGGCTGTTCGCCGACCACGCCTTCGCCTTCCACTTCCTCCACCTTGCCGTTGGCGTCGGTGATGATCCAGTGCCGGCGAAGCAGCTGCGCCGGCACGCGGCCGCGGTTGTGGATGCGGATCGTGTACGCGAACACATAGCGCCCGTCCTCGGGCGCTGACTGGTCATCCAGGAAGCGCGTGGCGACATCCACTTCGATGGCGTAATCGGGGGAATCCATGCGTTCAGTTTATGCAAACGCGCGTAAAAGCGGAAACAACGCGGCGCGATGCCGCAGCTCAGTCGTCCGCAGGCAGGTTGGCGAGGCGGACGAAACCATCCACGTCGACCTGTTCGGCACGCGCGTCCGGACGCAGGCCGGCGGCTTCGATCTGGTCCGTCGTGCACGTACCACCCAGTGCATTGCGCAGGGTCTTGCGCCGCTGGCCGAACGCCGCGCGCACGACGGCCTCGAAGCGGCCAGGGTCGCTGATGCCGATGGACGTGGCATCGCGGGGCACCAGTCGTGCCACCGCCGAATCGACCTTCGGCGGCGGACGGAACGCGCCGGGCGGGACGACGAACAGCGCGTCCACGCGGCAGTACGCCTGCAGCATTACGCTGAGACGGCCGTAGACCTTGCTGCCGGGCTCGGCGGCCATGCGGTCCACTACCTCCTTCTGCAGCATGAAGACCATGTCGCGGATCGAGGCGGCGTGTTCGATGGCATGGAACAGGATGGGCGACGACAGGTTGTACGGCAGGTTGCCGACCAGGCGCAGTTTTTCGTCGCCGGCGAGCTTGCCGAAGTCCACGTCCAGGACGTTCTTGTGGATGATCGTCAGCCGGCCCACGCCCTCCGACGCTTCCATCAGCGGCGTGATCAGGTCGCGGTCGAACTCGATCGCCGTCAGCTCGCCATGCTTGCGCAGCAGCGGGAACGTGATCGCGCCCTGGCCCGGCCCGATCTCAACCAGCCGGTCGCCAGGCTGCGGATTCACCGCCATCACGATCTTGTCGATGTAGCTGCGGTCGGTCAGGAAGTGCTGGCCGAGGGACTTCTTCGGGGGAGCCTTGAAGGACATGGGGGCGCGGAGCCTTTGAAAGCAGAAGAGAGTGTGGGGAAGTGAGGAGCGAGCAGGGCAGGCGGGAGCGATGGGGCGCGACATCTCCCTCACTCCTCACCGTTCTCCGCTCACTCCTCGCCGTAACGCCATGCGCGCACAGGTGGCCACGGCGGCGAACAGGCTGGAGGGATCGGCGATGCCCTTGCCGGCAAGGTCGAGCGCGGTGCCGTGGTCGACCGCCACGCGCGGATACGGCAGCCCCAGCGTCAGGTTCACCGCCTGCTCGAAGCCGCTGTACTTGAGGACCGGCAGGCCCTGGTCGTGATACATCGCGACCACGGCATCGAAGCCCCGCAGTTTCTGCGGCAGGAACGCGGTATCGGCGGGTAGCGGACCTTCAAGGCGCAGGCCGTCCGCGCGCAGGGCGTGCAACACAGGCTCGATGACCTCGATTTCCTCATTGCCGAGGTGGCCGGCTTCGCCCGCATGCGGGTTCAGGCCGAGCACGGCGATGACCGGTTCGGCGATGCCGAAGTCACGGCGCAGCGCGGCATGCGTGATGCGCAGTACCTGCTCCAGCCCAGCGGGCGTGATGGCGTCGGGAACAGCCCGCAAGGGCAGGTGCGTGGTTGCCAGCGCGACGCGSACGATGTCGTTGGCCAGCATCATCACCACCGGACAGTCCGCCTGTTCCGCCAGCAGTTCCGTCGTGCCCCGGTAAGCGATGCCGCCGGCGTTGATCGCCGCCTTGTGCACGGGGCCRGTGACCAGGCCGTCGAGATCGCCCCGCAGGCAGGCGCCGGCCGCATGCGTCAGCGCATCGATGACCGCGCGCGCGTTGCGCGGCTCGGTCGCGCCGAAGGCGTTTGGGACGGCGTTGGGGAGGGGGTGCAGGCGCAGATCGCCCGGCCGCCGCGCGACCTCATGCTCGGCGAGCAGCCGGAGCGGCAGACCAAGCGCATCGGCTGCCGCCCCCAGCGTGACGGCATCGCCAAAGG
>NZ_JBGFFG010000357.1:0-3518 GCF_056175765.1 Pseudoxanthomonas sp. LjRoot204_2
CCGTTGACGTTGCTGTTCACGAACGCCTGGTTGCCGACCTGGATCAGGAACACCAATCGCGTTGCGGCACCGGAGGCGCCACCGTTGGCCGTTGCGAACTCGGGCGTATAGCCGATCGCCACGTCGATCGTGTTGGCGGCCGTCTGCGGGGCACCCTGCGCTACCGCCACTGCATTCTGGGTCACCTGAGCCGCGGCGGTGACCGCTGCGCCCATCGACGAGCGAAGCGCCCTCGCCTCGGGGATCATCACGTCCACATGGCCCTTCGTCGCCGACACCACCTTGGTGGGATCGGTCTGGACCGCGAAGACGGTGCCGTTGCGGGTCTGCAGGCTCAGGGCCGGCTTGCCGTTCGCCTGGGGAATCGAGCCGAACACGGCCTTCTCGCCGAAGGTGATGATGGCTTCCTGCATCGGATCGCCACCGACGACGCGGCCGATCCAGGTCCAGTTGCCGTCGATCTCTTCGACGTGACGCTCATAACGCAACTTGACCTGGCTGCCATCGGGCGAGGGCACGGTCATTTCACCCGTGGCGATGCCCTTGAAGGCGTGCGCTTCGCTGATCGCGGTCGGGAACCAAGTATAGGCGCCCTCCTGCCTGGTAGGCTTTGCCTTGTCGGGAAAGGACAGCAGCGCGCCGCGGTCCGGCAAATTCGCGATGGAAGCGCCAATCGCGCGCGCCAGGGGCAGCGACGTCGGCAGCGCGCCGGTCGGCTTGCTGGCGGCGACACCCCGCATCCCTGCCATGCCCGATTCGGGGCTTTCCCCACTGCACCCGGCCAAGACCAACATCAAGGCGCAAGCGCCGACCCGGAGTTTCATACGTACGCCTCTGAGAAAAACGGATAGAGCCCCTGAACCGACACTATAGCCCAGCCCCCGGGCCACAAAACAGCCAACGGGTTCGCCTCTCCGGGTTATCGGCAGCAAAACGTACAGCTGAAAGTCAGGCGTGCGCCATCGCGCAAAAGAAGTGGACGTGCGTCACGACTCGGGGCGACTCAGGCGACAGGCCGGAAGGGTACGCCGGTCTTCGCCACCAGTTCCTCCCCCGTCACACCGTCGGCTTTTTCCACCAGCACCAGACCGTCGGGGGTCACGTCGAACACCGCCAGATCGGTGATGATCCGGTCCACCACGCCCACGCCGGTCAGCGGCAGGTCGCATTGCGGCAGGATCTTGTGGCTTCCGTCCTTGGCCACGTGCTCCATCAGCACGACGATGCGCTTSACGCCGGCCACCAGGTCCATGGCRCCGCCCATGCCCTTGACCATCTTSCCCGGGAYCATCCAGTTGGCSAGGTCGCCTTGGTCGGTGACCTGCATGGCACCCAGCACCGCCAGGTCGATGTGGCCACCGCGGATCATGGCGAAGGAGTCGTGGCTGCCGAAGTAGCTGGCGCCCGCGCGGGCAGTGACGGTCTGCTTGCCGGCGTTGATCAGGTCGGCGTCGACCTCGTCYTCGGGCGGGAACGGGCCGATSCCGAGCAKGCCGTTCTCGGACTGCAGCCAGACGTCCACGCCGACGGGAATGTGGTTGGCGACCAGCGTAGGCAGGCCGATGCCCAGGTTCACGTAGGCGCCATCGGTCAGTTCGCGGGCGGCGCGCTGCGCCATCTCATCGCGGGTCCAGGGCATCACTTGTCTCCTTGGCGGACGGTGCGCTGCTCGATGCGCTTCTCGGGGGTCGGGTTGTGGACGATGCGGTCCACGTAGATGCCCGGCAGGTGGACGTGGTCCGGGTCGATCTGGCCGACTTCCACCACTTCCTCGACCTCGGCGATGCAGACCTTGCCGGCCATGGCGCAGGCCGGGTTGAAGTTGCGGGCCGTCTTGCGGAACACCAGGTTGCCGGCCTTGTCGGCCTTCCACGCCTTGACCAGCGACACGTCGGCGATCAGCGCTGTCTCCATGACATACCAGTGCTCCCCGAACTGGCGGGTTTCCTTGCCTTCGGCCACCACCGTGCCGTAACCGGTACGGGTGAAGAACGCGGGAATGCCCGCGCCGCCGGCGCGCAGGCGCTCGGCCAGCGTGCCCTGCGGATTGAATTCCAGTTCCAGCTCGCCCGAGAGGAACTGGCGCTCGAATTCCTTGTTCTCGCCCACGTAGGACGAAATCATCTTCTTGATCTGCCGGGTTTCGAGCAGCAAGCCCAAGCCGAAACCGTCCACGCCCGCATTGTTGGAAATGGCCGTCAGCCCCTTCACGCCACTGTCCCGCAGCGCGCCGATCAGCGCTTCCGGAATGCCGCACAGGCCGAAGCCACCGACCGCGAGCGTCTGGCCGTCGGCTAGGACACCCCGCAGCGCATCCGCCGCGCTGGGGTAGAGCTTCTGCTTGCCTCCGGAGCCGGGGTTACCCGCCATGGCGTGATCCATTCGATAAGGAAAGCGGCATTCTACCCAGCACCCCGTCGCCGACACAGGTACTTTCGGGCAATGGGAATCCCGCGCGGGACGTGCGCGTACACTGAGGCACATGAAGACCCTTGCCCTCGTCACCGCCGTGGGAGCCACCGGCCACGATGACGACCTCGTACCGCTGCTCGATGCGTGCGCCGACGCCGGCCTGCACGCCCGCGCCGTGGCCTGGGACGACCCCACCGTGAGCTGGGGCCGCTTCGATGCGGCTCTGCTGCGTTCGCCATGGGATTACACCGAACGACTGTCCGAGTTCCTGGCCTGGTGCGAACACGCGGACCGGGTGACCCGTCTGCTCAACCCGCTGAATGTCGTCCGCTGGAACACCGACAAGCACTATCTCGCGGACTTGGCCACCATCGGCATCCCCGTGGTTCCAACCCGGTTCGTCGAGCCCGATGCCGAGCCCATGGACGCGTTGTCCGGATTTCTGGACGAGTTCGATGTACCGGAGTTCGTCGTCAAACCCGCGGTGAGCGCCGGCGCCCGCGACACCCAACGATATGCCCGGGACCAGCAGTTCGTGGCCGGCAACCACATCGGCCGCCTGCTCGAGCAGGAGCGCAGCGTGATGCTGCAGCCCTACCTGCCCTCGGTCGACCAGTACGGCGAGACCGCCCTGCTGTATTTCGACGGCCGGTTCAGCCATGCCGCTCGCAAGTGCGCGCAGCTGCCCTTGGGGGAGACGGCGCGACAGGCGCCCATGGCACTCGGTGAGATCGCGGCAACGGTCGCTTCCCTCGCCGAGCAAGCGCTGGCAGAACAGGTTCTTGCCGCAACCGCGCGCCTGCGCCAGCTCGAGGCGCCTCTTCCGTATGCGCGCATCGATCTGCTGAAGGGCGCCGACGGCAAACCGCAGCTGCTGGAGCTCGAGCTGACGGAGCCCTCGTTGTTTTTCGCCCAGGCCCCCGGCAGCGCCGCCGATTTCGCGGCCGTGCTGGTCTCCCAGCTGGCGGACGGTACCGTACGGACTCGCATGGACCCCGCCTGACGGCTAAAATCCAACGTCTGCCCTCGTCGGCCAGCCGCCGCCGCCGGGCCTCACCGTCGCATACAGGAATTCCCTCAGGATGAAGATTCTCGTCGCCTACAAG
>NZ_JBGFFG010000358.1:0-3482 GCF_056175765.1 Pseudoxanthomonas sp. LjRoot204_2
GTACAGCACCGCGCCGCAACGGTCGCATTTTTCCCACAGCCCCTCGGGGACGCTGCGTTTGCTCTTGCCTGCGTTGCCCTCGGTGCGGATGCCCGACGGCATCAGTTTGCTGAGCCAGCTCATGCGTGGTCTTGCTGCCTGCCCCGGGAGGGGCCTTATGGTTGAGCGCGGCAGTTTAGCTCAGTCGTCCATGCACAGCCGTACGGTGGTTCAGGCGTCCAGCGCCGCCCGCAGCGGGGCGAGGAAGGCGGACGCGCGGGCAGGTGCATCGCCTTCGGCGTCGGCCAGCGCCGCCACCAGCGCACTGCCGACCACGACGCCATCGGCATCGGCCGCCATCGCACGGGCACTGCCGGCGTCGCGGATGCCGAAGCCCGCCACCACGGGAACGTGGGAGCCTGCCTGCAGCTGCTTCAGCCGTTCGCCCGCCGCTGCGGTGTCCAGGCGATCGGACGCGCCCGTCACGCCCGCGAAACTGACGTAGTACAGGTAGCCCTGCGCGGTCTCGCACAGCATCCGTAGGCGCTCGGGCGAGGTGGTCGGCGACGCCAGCGCGATCAGGGCGAGCCCTTCACGGTTGAACACCGCGCGCGTCTCTTCGGCCTCTTCCGGCGGCAGGTCGACCAGCAGAACGCCGTCGACGCCCGCCGCGACCGCCTCGCGGGCGAAGCGCCCTGCACCGTGGATCTCCACCGGGTTCAGGTAACCCATCAGCACGATGGGCGTCGTGTCGTCCTGCTGGCGGAACACCTCCACGGCCTCCAGCACGTAGCGCAGCCCGGCGCCACGCGCCAGCGCGCGCTCGGAACTGCGCTGGATGACCGGGCCGTCGGCCATCGGGTCGGAGAACGGCACGCCGAGTTCGATCACGTCGGCACCGGCGTCCACCAGCGCGTGCATCACCGGCACCGTCGATTCCAGCGATGGGTCGCCGGCGGTGATGAACGGCACCAGCGCCTTGCGGCCCGCAGTCTTCAGTTCGGCGAACTTGGTTTCGAAGCGGCTCACAGGCTGATCCCCTCGCGTGCGGCGATGGTGTGCACGTCCTTGTCGCCACGACCGGACAGGTTGCACAGCACCAGCTGGTCCTTCGGCAGTTCGCGCGCCAGCTTGATCGCCTGGGCGACCGCGTGGCTGGATTCCAGCGCCGGCAGGATGCCCTCRGTGCGTGTCAGGCGATGGAATGCAGCGAGCGCTTCGTCGTCGGTGACGCCGACATACTCCGCGCGTCCGCTGTCCTTCAGGAACGCGTGTTCCGGCCCGACGCCCGGGTAGTCCAGGCCGGCGGAGATCGAATGCGTTTCGATGATCTGCCCGTCGTCGTCGCAGATCACGTAGGTGCGGTTGCCGTGCAGCACGCCGATGCGTCCCGCCGACAGCGACGAGGCATGGCGACCGGTCTCGATCCCGTCGCCGGCGGCTTCCGCGCCGACGATGCGCACGCCCGGATCGTTGAGGAAGGCATGGAACAGACCGATCGCGTTGCTGCCGCCGCCGACGCAGGCGGTGATCGCATCCGGCAGGCGGCCGTAGTCGGCCAGCATCTGCGCCCTCGCCTCGCGGCCGACCACGGCGTTGAAGTCGCGCACCATGCGCGGATACGGATCGGGACCGGCGACGGTGCCGATGATGTAGAAGGTGTCGTGCACGTTGGTCACCCAATCGCGCATCGCTTCGTTCAGTGYGTCCTTAAGCGTGGCCGAGCCGCTGGTCACCGGCACCACGGTCGCGCCGAGCAGCTTCATGCGATAGACGTTGATCTTCTGGCGCTCGATGTCGGTGGCGCCCATGTAGACCACGCATTCCAGCCCCAGCCGGGTGGCGACGGTGGCGCTGGCCACGCCGTGCTGGCCGGCGCCCGTCTCGGCGATGATCCGCTTCTTGCCCATCCGGCTGGCCAGCAGCGCCTGCCCGATGGTGTTGTTGATCTTGTGCGCGCCGGTGTGGTTCAGGTCCTCGCGCTTGAGCAGGATCTGTGCGCCGCCCACTTCACGACTCAGGCGCTCCGCGTGGTAGATCGGGCTGGGCCGGCCGACGTAGTGCTTCAGGTCCTTGTCGAAGGCAGCGATGAAGGCCGGATCGACACGGGCGGTGTCGTAGGCGGTGGCCAGTTCCTGCAGGGGGCCGATCAGGGTTTCGGCGACGAAGCGGCCGCCATGCCGGCCGAAGTGGCCGGCAGCATCGGGGTAGGCGTGATAGTCGGCAGCGGCGGCCATGATCGTGTGTCCAGCGAGGGCGAGCCGTCACTGTATCGCACAGGTTGTGGACGAAAAACCCATGAAATCTGACCAATCCGTGACTTAAACTGATGCCATGTCACGACCTCTTCCCCCGCTCAATGCCCTGCGTGCGTTCGAAGCGGCAGCCCGGTTGGGCAGCGTCAGTCGTGCGGCCGCCGAGCTGCACGTCACCCACGGAGCGGTCAGCCGGCATGTGCGCACCCTGGAAGAGGCGCTGGGCCGCCCGCTGTTCGTCCGCGATGGTCGCGGCCTGGCGCTCACGGCCGATGGCCTGCGCCTGCGCGACCTGGCCGGCGACGCATTCTCTTCGCTCCAGGCTGGCTGGGCTGCGATGCAGCGCGACCGCCGGCCGCTGGCCTTCGTGCTCGGCTGCCCGGGCAGCCTGCTGGCGCGCTGGGTGATCCCCCGGCTGGAGCGACTGGCGGTCGACCTGCCGACGCTGACGCTGCACCTGTCGGCACAGGAGGGAGGGTTCGACGACGCCCTCACCGGACTCGACGCCGCCCTGCTGGTCGGCGAGGCCCCCTGGCCCTCAGGCTGGGATGTGCACCTGCTGGCGCCCGAGCGGATCGGACCGGTGCTCAGCCCAAGGCATGTCCGGTTCGCCGCGCTGTCGGGCGCGCCACCCGCAGTGCTCGCCGACGAGCCCGTGCTGCACACCGCCTCGCGTCCACAGGCCTGGCCGCGCTGGTTCGCCACGCAGGGCCTGGATATCGGGCAGCCGCGGCGGGGCGCCGGCTTCGATCACCTGACCTATCTGCTGGAAGCCGCCGTCGCCGGGCTGGGCGTGGCCATCGCGCCGCAGGAACTGGTACAGGCCGATCTCGAAGGCGGACGCCTGGTCGCCCCCTGGGGGTTCACCGATACCGGCGGGCAGTGGGCGCTGTGTGGCCGGCGCGGCAACCCGGACCCACGGATACCGGCGCTGGCGGCGTGGTTGCGCACCGCACTGGCCTGAGCTCAAGCGCCGGTTTCGGCCTCGCGCACGGCCTCGACGAACCGACGCATCTTCTCCCCGTCTTTCACGCCGGGCGCCGTTTCGATGCCGCTGGACACATCGACGCCCCAAGGCCGCGCCGTGCGCAGCGCGAGGCCGACGTTCTCGGGCGTCAGGCCGCCGGCCAGCAGGAACGGCTTGTCGGTGGACGCGGGCATGCGGCGCCAATCGAAGCGCTGCCCGCTCCCCCCCTGCTCGCCTGCGGCGTGGCCGTCGAACAGGAAGCCCTGCGCGCCCGGATAGGC
>NZ_JBGFFG010000359.1:0-3482 GCF_056175765.1 Pseudoxanthomonas sp. LjRoot204_2
CGATACGCTGGTGGAAGTGGGCGAGCGTATCGAGGCTGTCGCGAAGACGATCGAAGGTGCAGCCGACGTGCGCATGGAACAGGCCACCGGCCTGCCGCTGCTCACCATCACGCCGGACCGGCAGGCATTGATCCGTTACGGCCTGAATCCCGGCGACGTGCAGGACACTGTGGCGACGGCGGTCGGTGGCGAGGTGGCGGGGCAACTGTTCGAGGGCGACCGTCGTTTCGACATCGTGGTGCGCCTGCCGGAAACGATGCGGCAGGATCCGGCCGCCCTGCACGACCTGCCGATTCCGCTGGGAGGTGCCGGCAACGAGGACGAATCGACGCGCGCGGCAAGCTGGGTCTCGGGAACGCCGGGCACGGTGCCGTTGCGCGAGGTGGCGAAGATCGAGACCACGCTGGGGCCGAACCAGGTCAACCGCGAGAACGGCAAGCGCCGCGTGGTGGTGACGGCCAACGTGCGCGGTCGCGATCTCGGCGGTTTCGTCGATGACCTGCGCACGCGCGTGGGCGCCGAGGTGCAGCTGCCCGCAGGCTACTGGATCGACTACGGCGGCACGTTCGAACAGCTGATCTCGGCCAGCCAGCGCCTGGCGATCGTCGTACCGGCGACGCTGGTGGTAATCTTCGCGCTCTTGTTCTGGGCGTTCGGCTCGGCGAAGGACGCCGCGATCGTCTTCACCGGCGTCCCGCTGGCATTGACCGGTGGCGTCATCGCGCTGGCCRTGCGCGGGATTCCCCTGTCGATCTCGGCCGGGGTGGGGTTCATCGCGCTGTCGGGCGTGGCCGTGCTCAACGGGCTGGTGATGATCGCCTTCATCCGCAAGCTGCGCGCGCAGCGCATGCCTCTGGACGAGGCGGTGGTGGAGGGCGCGCTCGGTCGCCTGCGGCCGGTGCTGATGACGGCGCTGGTCGCCTCGCTCGGCTTCCTGCCGATGGCGTTCAATGTCGGTGCGGGTTCGGAGGTGCAGCGTCCGCTGGCGACGGTGGTAATCGGCGGCATCGTGTCGTCAACGTTGCTGACGCTGGTGGTGCTGCCGGTGCTGTACCGGTGGTGGTGGGCTGGAAACGAGAAGTGAGTGATGGAGCGAGGAGTGAGGGGTGAGAGGAATGGGGTTTCCTCACTCCCCACTTTCTCCGCGCCCTCCTAGAACAGCTCGTCCGCGATCACGTAGCTGTCGCGCCCGGCCGACTTGGCACGGTAGAGCGCGGCATCCGCGCGCGAGAACCAGTCGTGCCAGGTCTTTTCCTGTTCCCTCAACAGGGCGGCGCCCAGCGAGATGGTGATGCGGCCCCCGGGTCCACGCAACGCGCCACGGACGGCCTTGCGCAGCCGCTCGGTGGCGCGCTCCAGGTCCTCGGTGTTGTCGAGCTGCAGCAGCGCCACGAATTCCTCGCCACCGAAACGGAACACCTGGTCGTTGCGACGCATCTCGAAGCGGAGAATGGAGGCCAGGTCGGCGATGGCGGCATCGCCCGCCGCGTGTCCGTACTGGTCGTTGACGTCCTTGAAGTGGTCCAGGTCCAGGACCACCAGGCCGAAGCAGCATTCGCCGCGCTGGAAGCGGTCGACCGCGTCGCCCAGCGCACGCTCCATGCTGCGCCGGTTCGGGACGCCGGTCAGTGCGTCGATGGCGGCCAGGCGCTCGAGTTGCACGCGGTCGTCCTGCGTGCGGGAGGCGAAGATCAGCGAGAACGCGGTGATAAGCGCGGCACTGACGAACACGGAGATCGCATGCACGCCGTCGTGGAAGAAGCCGGGCATCAGCTGGATGCCGACGATCAGCGCGACGTTGCAACCTACCGCCACCCAGCGATGCGCGATGAAGAAGTTGGTCAGCAGCACCAGGTAGGTCCAGGTGAGCGCCGTATGGCCGAGCATCAGGCACGCACCGAACGTGGCGCACGAATTGAACGCCGCCAGCACGTTGCCGGCACGCAGGCTGTCGCCCGTGCGCCACGCATAGACGACAGGCGCCACCACGACCAGGACGACGGCGAGGTCGAAGGCGGCCATGCTGGTGTGCCCCTGCCAGGCCCTGTACACGCCGAACGAGGCGATGGTCACTGCYGTGATGGAGCCCAGCAGGACGATGATGTCCAGGCGGAAATCTCGACGTTTGGGCTTCATGGCGAGGGCCGGGTGACGGCGAGGGGAGTCGGTGGATTCGTCGCTCAACGGGAACGGGACAGGTCGGCTGCGCCACCCCGGCGCCCGCGCAGTGTAGGCGTTGGCTTGAAGGCGCGAGTGATCACCGTCACGCTTGCGGCCGCCGTTCCTTCTCACAGAAGGCCCGCAGCGTCATTGCGTATTCAGCCGATCGTGCGAAGACTCTCGCCACCGCACTGGAGGAGAACGGACATGAAGGCACTGAGAGCAACGGTACTCGCGGCATCGCTGGGCTGGGCGATGGCCTGCAGCTTGCCGGCCCACGCACAGACGGTGGGCTACAACATCCGCACCGGCGATGTCTGGGTGGATACCCGGCTCGGCGAGATCAACGATTACGGGCGCCGTTACCGCGATCCGTTCGTGTCGGAGATGACGGGCTACTACGGCGCGCCGCGCTCGCTCGTGCTGGATCTGCTCGACCGTCGCGGTTGGGCACCTGGCGACGTGTACTTCGCGTGCTCCATCGCGCGCGCCCTGGGGATTCCCTGCGTGGACGTGGTGCAGCGGTACGAGCGCAATCCCGGCCAGGGCTGGGGCAATCTCGCCAAGCAGATGGGCATCAAGCCCGGCTCCCCTGCCTTCCATGCCCTGAAGAAGGGTGCGGCAGGCACGTACGATCGCTGGGGTTACCCCATCCGCGTCGACCAGCGCATCAGTGTCGACTGGTCCAAGCACGGGCCGGGCCAGGGCAAGGGCGCTGCCGGCGGCAAGCCGCAGGCGGGTCCGGCCAGGAATGACCATGCGGGACACGGGCCGGGCAATGCCGGCAAGGGACCTGGCAACAGCGGCAAGGGCAACCCTGGCAAGGGGAACGGCAAGGGCAATGGACGCGACTGAGCCATCGTCCCGCTGACAGGGAAACGGCCTCCCGTGGAGGCCGTTTTTCTTTACGCGCGTCGTGCCCGGATCAGGCCGACAGCGCTTCCAGCGTCTTGAATACCTGGGGCACTGCCATGGCAGGGGTGCCGCCGTTGACCGACACCGCGCGCAGGCCGTGCTGGTAGCTCTGCCAGATCATCTCGTCGGCATGCTGGATGTCGACGCCGCGGAACTCGCCGGCGCCCATGCCACGACTGAGTTCCAACCGTACCGGTTCGCGCATGCGACGGAGCGCCGTGTTCATTTCGGCCTCCACGGCCGGCGACCAGCGCGCCGACACGCTCCACAAGGCAGGGAAGGCGATGAAGTTGGCCGCGTCCTCGCGCGCCATCCAGAAATAGAAATCGAGAATACGCTGTGCGTGCGTCGATCCCTGCGGACGTTCCACCATCGGTGCCCGCCGCGCGGTGTAGTCGCGGATCAAC
>NZ_JBGFFG010000360.1:0-3473 GCF_056175765.1 Pseudoxanthomonas sp. LjRoot204_2
GAACGGGCAAGGATCGTGTGAACCGCTTGGCGGCGCTTGACCTCGGGACTGTCCCGAACCGCGTAGTCCTCTACCTCTTCCTGACCCGCCAACTGGCCCATCTTGCCTTTCGGGCGAACGAAGGTCAGGCGGCTGCAGGCGGTCGCCAGCAGGATGGGAATCAGCAGCAGGCAGAGCGCCTTATGCCGCATCGTCGATGCCCTGTTCCTGCAACTGGCGCCGGAACTCGGCTTGGCGGCGCGTGYGATCCATCACCTGCCCCTTCAGCTGACCGCAGGCGGCGTCGATGTCGTCGCCGCGCGTCCTGCGCACCATCGTCAGCACCTGCGCGTCGAGCAGCAGCTTCTGGAACGCACGGATGTCTTCTTCCGGCGCGCGCTCGTAGCGCGTTCCGGGGAATGGATTGAACGGGATGAGATTGACCTTGCCGGCGTCCTTCAACTGCGCGGCGTTGCTGAACTTGCGCATCAGCTGCGCGAGCTGGCGCGCGTGTTCGGGCTGGTCGTTCACGCCTTTCATCAGGGTGTATTCGAACGTCACCGAATCGCGCTTCTTGTTCGCACGCAGGTAGCGCACACAGGACGCCATCAGCTCGGCGATCGGGTACTTCCTATTGAGCGGCACCAGCTGTTCACGCAGCGCATCGTTGGGCGCATGCAGCGAGACGGCCAGCGAAACGTCGGTTTCGGTGGACAGACGATCGATCATAGGCACCAGGCCGGACGTCGAGAGCGTAACGCGCTTGCTCGCCAAGCCATAACCCAGGTCGTCGCGCATGATGTTCATCGCGCGCACGACGTTGTCGAAATTCAGCAGCGGCTCGCCCATCCCCATCATCACGACGTTGGTGAGGCGACGGTTCTGCGCAGGCACGTTGCCCAGATGCCGCGCCGTCACCCATACCTGGCCGATGATCTCGGCGGTGGTGAGGTTGCGGTTGAAGCCCTGCGTGGCCGTCGAGCAGAACGTACAGTTGAGGCCACAGCCCACCTGCGACGAAACGCACAGCRTGCCGCGGTTCTTGTCGGGGATATAGACGGTTTCGACGGCGTTCTTGCCATCCACGCCCATACCCAGCAGCCACTTGTGTGTGCCATCCGACGAGGGCTTGTCGAACACCACCTGCGGTACGACGACCTCGGCATGTTCCTGCAGTTTCGCGCGCAGGTTCTTGCCGAGATCGGTCATCTGATCGAAATCGGTGACGTACCGATGGTGGATCCATTTCATCACCTGGTGCGCGCGGAACTTCTGCTCGCCGAGCTTGCCGACGAAGAACTGTTCCAGTCCTTCGCGGTCAAGGTCCATCAGGTTCTGCTTCGCAGACACGGGCACGCCGATGGCCACGGACGGAGCGTCCGTGGCCAGTTTCAACTCGATCGGCGGCAGTTCGTGGCTGCTCATCGCATGTCGCTCAGCGCGAAAACACTTCAGTGGCGGCGAAGAAGTATGCGATCTCGATGTTGGCGTTCTCGACCGAGTCCGAACCGTGCGCGGCATTGGCGTCGATCGAATCGGCGAAGTCGGCGCGGATCGTGCCCGGCGCAGCGTCCTTCGGATTGGTCGCGCCGAGGATGTCGCGATGCTTCAGCACGGCGTTCTCGCCTTCCAGCACCTGGATGGCGACCGGCCCGGAGATCATGAATTCGACCAGCGCGTTGAAGAACGGACGCTCGCGGTGCACGGCGTAGAAGCCTTCCGCTTCACGACGCGACAGGTGCTTCATCTTCGAGGCGACGATCTTCAGGCCGTTCTTTTCGAAGCGGGCATAGATTTCGCCGATGACGTTCTTGGCGACTGCATCGGGCTTGACGATCGACAGGGTGCGCTCCAGCGCCATGGGGATTATCTCCGTTGGGCGGGCCACTGAAGACCCGAGGTTAACATGAAAAACCCGCGTCGAAACGCGGGCTTAGACCAGAAAGCGTAGCGAGATTCTAACGTATCCGGCCGCGGCTTGCAGCCGCCCGGGGAGGAATTGCTGCCGCGCAGCATGACAGCCCGGGGCGCCCCACCGACAATGAGTCAAACAAGCGTTTGATTCAGTCCCGGAGGCGTCATGGGCGGCACCACGCATTTTTCCACCAAGGAGCGGATCCTGGGCGCAGCGGAAGAGCTGTTCGCCCAGCACGGATTCGCAGGCACGTCCCTGCGGCAGGTCACCAGCCGCGCGGACGTCAATATCGCCGCGGTCAACTACCATTTCGGCAGCAAGGAGAACCTGGTCAATGAGGTCTTCCGCCGCCGCATGGACGACATGACCGCTGCGCGCCTGACGCTGCTGGAAAAAGCGCTCGTCGAGCACCCGGGTGCACTGGAGCCCATCCTGGCGGCGTTCGTCGAACCGGCCCTGGCCCTCGCCCAGGACCGCCACGGCGGCGGGGCCTTCGTGCGCGTGATCGCCCGCGCCTACGCCGAGAAGAACGATGGCCTGCGGAAGTTCCTTTCCGATCATTACGGCCACGTGTTGCGTGAATTCGGCAAGGCCATCGCCGCCTGCGTGCCGGGCCTGAGCAAGGAAGAGCTGTACTGGAGATTGGACTTCTTCTCCGGCGCCCTGACCTACGCCATGGCCGATTTCGGCCTGATCAAGCGCCCCACGGGCGTGACCGAGGCGGCGCATCGTGAACGCGCCGCCCGCGAACTCATCCGCTTCGCCGAGGCCGGCCTGCGCGCCGACCACACCTGACACCCCCGCAATCCGAGGAAATTCCATGTCCAACCCCCTGCTAGTTCGCAAGGCGGCCGTGCTGGGCGCCGGCGTGATGGGCGCCCAGATCGCCGCGCACCTGACCAATGCCGGCGTCGACACCGTGCTGTTCGACCTGCCCGCCAAGGACGGCCATCCCGACGGCATCGTGCAGAAAGCCATCGCCAACCTGGCCAAGCTCAGCCCCGCGCCTCTCGCCAGCAAGTCGCTGGCGGAAGCGATCACCCCTGCGAACTACGAGACCGGCCTGGAGCACCTCAAGGGCTGCGACCTGATCATCGAAGCGATCGCCGAACGCATGGACTGGAAGCAGGAGCTGTACAGGAAGATCGCGCCGTTCGTGGCCGACCACGCCGTCCTGGCCAGCAACACCTCGGGCCTGGGCATCAACAAGCTGGCGGAAGTCCTTCCCGAACAACTCCGCCATCGCTTCTGTGGCGTGCATTTCTTCAACCCGCCCCGCTACATGCACCTGGCCGAGCTGATTCCGGCGAAGTCCACCGACGCCTCGGTGCTGGAAGGCCTCGAGACCTTCCTCACCACCACCCTCGGCAAGGGCGTCGTGTACGCCAAGGACACCCCGAACTTCATCGGCAACCGCATTGGCGTGTTCTCGATCCYGGCCACCGCCCACCACACCGGTGAGTTCAAGCTGGGCTTCGACGAAGTGGACGCGGTTACCGGTCCGCTGATCGGCCGGCCGAAGTCGGCGACCTATCGCACCTCGGATGTCGTCGGACTGGACACCATGGCCCACGTCATC
>NZ_JBGFFG010000361.1:0-3460 GCF_056175765.1 Pseudoxanthomonas sp. LjRoot204_2
CTGTTCGACCGCGCGCAGTCGCTGGCGCACATCGGCGGCTGGGAATGGGACCTGGGACGCGACCGGATGTACCTGACCGACGAGGCCCAGCGCATCCTCGGTGCGGCACGCCCGCTGGTCACGCTCGCCGACATGCTGTCGTGCCTGCGCGAGACCGACCGCCGCCGCCTGCGCAGCGCGCTGGACCTGATCACCGCCGGCGGCCAGGGGTTCGACCTGGAACTGCAAGGCACGCAGGCCGACGGCCATCCGTTCTGGATCCGCGTGATCGGCGACGCCGAACCCGGCGATCCCGGCGCATCCCGCATCACTGGCACCATGCAGGACATCTCGCAGGACAAGCAGGCCGAGGAGATGCTGCGCATCCAGGCGCGCACCGACCCGCTGACCGGGCTGATGAACCGCGACGCCGTGCTGACCGAGCTGGGCGCGCGGCTGGCCGATCCGGAGCGCGCGCGCGTCGCGGTGCTGTACATCGACCTGGACCGCTTCAAGATGGTCAACGACGTGCTGGGCCACAACGCCGGCGACGAACTGCTGGTGCAGGCGTCCGACCGCATCCGCGGCGCGGTCGGCACCGACGGCATGATCGCCCGCTTCGGCGGCGACGAGTTCCTGGTGATCTGCGATGCCGGCGACGACCCGCACCTGCCCGAAACGATGGCACATGCCGTGCTCGGCGCCTTCGCCGACGCCTTCCGCTTCGGCAAGGACGAATTCGCCATCACCGCCAGCATCGGCCTGGCGATCGCGCCGGGCGATGGCCYGCGTCCGCAGCAGCTGATCCAGAACGCCGACATCGCGATGTACGACAGCAAGCATCGCGCGCGCAACGGCTGGCAGAGCTTCACCCAGGAACTGGCGCAGCGGCAGCAGGACCGCCTGCAGATCGAGACGCAACTTCGCCGCGCCGTGGACAACGAGGAATTCCGCCTCGTATACCAGCCGCAGGTCGACCTGCGCAACGGCCGCATCATCGCCGGCGAAGCGCTGATCCGCTGGCAGAACCACCAGCTGGGCGAGCTGCGCCCGGACGTGTTCATCAGCCACGCCGAAACCACCGGCGACATCGTGCGCATCGGCAGCTGGGTGCTGCGCGAAGCCTGCCGCCAGGTCGCCACGTGGCGCGACATGGGCCTGGGGATCGTGCGGGTGGCGGTCAACGTGTCGTACCGGCAGTTCGCCGGCGACGACCTCGCCGAGCGCGTGCGCACCATCCTCGAAGAGTTCGACCTGCCCGGCAGTGCGCTCGAACTCGAGTTCACCGAGCGCGTGCTGATCGAGGATGCGCCCGCCACGTTGCGCACCTTCGCCGACCTTCGCCAGCTGGGCGTGCTGCTGACCATCGACGATTTCGGCGAAGGCTACAGCGCCTTGAACTACCTGCGCCGCCTGCCGATCCACGGCCTGAAGCTGAGCCCGCTGTTCACCGAGGGCGTGCCGAACAACCGGTCCGACGTGGCGGTCTGCCAGGCCGTCTCGGCGATCGCGCGCAGCCTGGGCCTTGGCCTGGTCGCCGAGGGCGTGGAGTCGGAGGCGCAGCGGCAGTTCCTGCTGAATCTCGGCGTGCCCGTCGGCCAGGGCTTCCTGTTCGCCCCCGGCCTGTCGCCCGACGAGTTCGCCCGCCGCCTTGCCGATGCGTCGCTGGAGCGGGTGCTGCACGCCTGAGCGGCGCTCGCCTGCGTCTTGTGGGAGCGACGTCAGTCGCGATGGGGCCTTACCGGAAAAGCTTCGCGACTGACGTCGCTCCCACACGAGCTACCCCAGTCATGCCACCCCGCACCCGCCATCGCGTAAAATGCCGGCCTTTCCGCAGCAGGTCCGTCGCATGCAGCTCTCCGATACCCGTGCCGTCATCACCGGCGGCGTTTCCGGCCTGGGACTGGCCGTCGCCCGGCACTTGGTCCAGCACGGCGGCAAGGCTGCGCTGTTCGACGTCAACGACGACAAGGGTGCGGCCGCGGTCGCCGAACTGGGCGACCTCAACGTCCGCTACTTCCGCACCGACGTGACCGACGAAGCCGGCGTCACGACGAACATCGCCGCGGCCAGGGAATTCCTGGGCGGTCTGAATGCCGCGATCAACTGCGCCGGCATCCTCGGTGCCGGACGCGTGCTGGGCAAGGAAGCACCGATGCCGCTGTCCACCTTCCAGGCCACGGTGATGGTGAACCTGGTGGGCAGCTTCAACGTGGCCAAGGCGGCCGCGGACGCGATGCAGCACAACACCCCGAACGCCGACGGCGAGCGCGGCATCATCGTCAACACGGCGAGCGTGGCGGCCTACGAAGGCCAGATCGGCCAGGCGGCCTATTCGGCCTCGAAGGGAGGCGTGGTCGGCATGACCCTGCCGATGGCGCGCGAACTGTCGCGCTTCGGCATCCGCGTGATGACCGTGGCGCCCGGCATCTTCTGGACCCCGATGGTCGATGGCATGCCGGAAGCCGTGCAGCAGTCGCTCAGCGCGTCGATCCCCTTCCCGTCCCGCCTCGGCAAGCCGGAAGAGTTCGCCGACCTGGTCGCCTACATCCTCAGCAATCCCTATCTCAACGGCGAGACGATCCGCCTGGACGGCGCCGTGCGGCTGGCGCCGAAGTAAGTCCACCGCTTTCCTCTTTCCTTTCCTACTGACGGTTCATCCATGAAGGCTTTTGACATCAAGAAGGGCAACGTCGTCGAACACAACGGCGGCGTGTACCAGATCCGCGACATCGAGCGCAGCTCGCCGCAGGGCCGCGGCGGCAACGTGCGCTTCCGCTTCATTATGTACAGCGTGCCGGGCGGCAACAAGCTGGATGCCAGCTTCGACGCCGACGACAACCTGAGCGAAGTGGAATTGCTGCGCCGCCAGGCCACGTATTCCTACAAGGATGGCGATGCGTTCGTGTTCCTCGACGACGAGGACTACACGCCGTACACGCTGGACGCCAACGTCATCGGCGACGACGCCGGCTACATCACCGACGGCCTGAGCGGCTGCTACGTGCAGGTGATCGACGAACTGCCGGTCGCGCTGCAGCTGCCGCAGCACGTGACGC
Source organism: Pseudoxanthomonas sp. LjRoot204_2 (assembly GCF_056175765.1). Taxonomy (NCBI): domain Bacteria; kingdom Pseudomonadati; phylum Pseudomonadota; class Gammaproteobacteria; order Lysobacterales; family Lysobacteraceae; genus Pseudoxanthomonas; species Pseudoxanthomonas sp. LjRoot204_2. Next base: position 3,039 of record NZ_JBGFFG010000361.1, read on the forward strand.
TGGAAGTGGTGGAGACGCCGCCGGAACTGAAGGGCGGCACCGCCACCAAGCGCCCGAAGCCGGCCAAGCTCAATACCGGCATCGAGATCATGGTGCCGGAGTACATCACCAACGGCGAACGCATCCTGGTCAACACGACCACCGGCGAATTCGGCGGCCGCGCGGACTGACCCGCGGTTACGGCGCGCCTGCCGCGGCCAACGCCCGCAGGCGCGTACCGATCGCGTTCACGTTCGATTCGATCCCGCGCAGGGCTTCCCGCTGATCTTCGGGAAGCCAGCGCTCCAGGTCCTTCCGCAGGACCGCATCCTCGCCCCGGAGCCTGTCGACACGCACCCGTGCTTCGACGGCGATGCGCTCGCGTTCCTCCGATTGCGGCAATCCGTAGCCTGCCGGCGCGAGCTCGGCGGGCTGGCTGACGA
>NZ_JBGFFG010000362.1:0-3452 GCF_056175765.1 Pseudoxanthomonas sp. LjRoot204_2
GTACAGAACATCGACCTGATGATCCTCGCGGGTTTCTGCCGCAATTGCCTCGCGGACTGGTACCGCGAGGCCGCCAACGCCGCAGGCGTGGCGATGGACAAGGAGCAAGCCCGCGAACATGTATATGGCATGCCCTTCGCCGACTGGAAGGCGCGCCACCAGCGCGAGGCGACGCCCGAGCAACTGGCCGCGTTCAAGGCCGCGCAGGAGCGGCATGGGTAGGCCGCAGCGGATGCTGGCCTGGGCCACCGCCGCCCTCCTCGCCACCTACATCGCGCTGTGTGCCCTGCTCTACCTGCAGCAGCGGCGACTGATCTATTACCCGCAGTTCACCCGGGTGGACGCCGCACAGACGGATTTCGCCCTGCCACGGCGCGGCGTGACGTTGCGCGGCTGGGTCGTGAATCCCGGTCAACGCGACGCCGTGCTGTACTTCGGCGGCAACGCGGAATCCGTGGACACCAACCGCGATGCATTCACCCGTGCGTTGCCCGCGCACACGGTCTACCTGGTGGCGTATCGGGGCTATGGCGCCAGTGACGGTGAACCGACGGAGGCCGATCTGCTCGCCGACGCGCTCGCCCTGCACGATGAGGTCGCCAGACGGCATCCCGCAGGGGAGATCGATGTAATCGGACGGAGCCTCGGCAGTGGCGTGGCCAGCTACGTTGCGTCCGAACGCAAGGTGCCGGCGCTGGTACTCGTGACGCCGTTCGACAGCCTGGCCGCCGTCGCACAGGCGCATTACCCGATGTTTCCCATACGGTTGCTGCTCAAGGATCGCTACGACTCGCGCGCGCGCCTTCCCCATCATCAGGGAATGCTGCTGGTCCTACGGGCAGGCCGCGACGCGGTCGTACCACCTCCGCATACCGATCGACTGCTCGATGTCTTTCCGGGGCGCGCTGACGTGGTCGACTTCCCCGCCGCCGGCCATGACGATCTGTCGCTGGACCCGGCCTACGAGGCGGCGCTCACGACCTTCCTGGAACCCCGCACCCACTGAGCGGGCCGGCTATTCCTCTTCTTCCTCGCCGATGATTTCGGCGGCTTCCTCGTTGAGGGCCTTCGCTTCACGCTTGGGCTTGGTGAACGGCGTCGGTGTGGGTTTGGTGTGCTTCGCATTGCCATACAGCGCCGGGATGCCGGATCGCAGGTCGCCACCGGCGATCTCGAGCTCCAGGCGCTCGGCGTCGCGCCGACGGATCTCCAGGGCAATGGCATCGGCATCCTCGCGTGCGATGCCGACGCTCATCAGCGCCGCCTTGCCGAACTCCACCGCGGACTCGAACGTTTCGCGGATCTGGTAGTCGACGCCTGCGCCGATCAGCGCCAGCGAATGCTCGCGGTCGAACGAGCGCACCAGCACGTGGGCCTGCGGGAACTCGTGCTTGACCAGTTCCACGATGCGGCTCGCGGCGTCCTTGTCGTCGATGCAGATGGCGATGGACTGCGCCGTCTGCGCACCGCAGGCACGCAGCACGTCGAGCCGCGTACCGTCGCCGTAGTAGATCTTGAAGCCGAACTCCTCGGCGCTGCGGATCATCTCGATGTCGGTATCGATGATGGTCACGTCCACGTCGCGTGCCAGCAGCGACTGGCTCATCACCTGGCCGAAGCGCCCGAAGCCGATGATCAGCACGCTGCCGCTCAGGCCCTTGGCCTCTTCGATCCCCTCCATCGACGGGGCATCGGGATGAGTGAAGCGGCGCAGCAGCAGCACGAACAAGGGCGTGAGCGCCATCGAAAGCACGACGATGGCGGTCAGGTTCGCATTGACGGTGGCATCGATGATCCCGGCCGAGGCCGCGGCGGCGAACAGCACGAACGCGAACTCGCCGCCCTGCGCCATCAGCACAGCGCGATCCAGCGCTTCAGCGTGCGGACTGCGCGTCATCCGCGCCACGACATAGATGCAGGCCGCCTTGACCACCATCATCGCCAGCACCGCGCCGACGATCAGCGGCCAGTTGCTCGCCACCACGCCGAGGTCCAGCGCCATGCCGACGCCCAGGAAGAACAGGCCCAGCAGGATGCCGCGGAAGGGCTCGATATCGGCTTCGATCTGGTGGCGGAACGTCGATTCGGACAACAGAACGCCGGCGAGGAAGGCACCCATCGCCATCGACAGGCCACCCAACTGCATCAGCAGCGCGGCGCCCAGCACGACCAGCAGCGCGGCTGCGGTCATCACCTCGCGGGCCTTGGCGGCGGCGAGGATGCGGAAGAACGGATTCAGCAGCCAGATGCCGGCGGCGATCAGACCGCCGAGCGACGCAGCCGCGATGCCGATCGACACCCAGCGGGAACCCTCCTCCGGCTGCGCCACCTGCGGCGACATGAAGGCGACCAGCACCAGCAGCGGCACGATCAGCAGGTCCTCGAACAGCAGTATCGAGACGACCTTCTGCCCATTCGGCAGCGCGACATCCCCGCGCTCGGCGAGCAACTGCATCACCACCGCCGTGGAGGTCAGCACGAAGCCCATGCCGCCGATGAAGGACACCGGCAGCGAATATCCGAAGACCAGGCCCACCCCCGTCAGCGACAGCGTGCATACCGCGATCTGCAGTGCTCCCAGGCCGAAGATCTGCTTGCGCAGGCTCCACAGGTGGCTCGGCCGCATTTCCAGGCCGATCACGAACAGGAACATCACCACGCCGAGTTCGGCGACGTGCAGGATGGATTGGGGGTCGGAGAACCACTTCAGGCCGAACGGGCCGATCGCCAGCCCGGCGGCCAGGTAACCGAGCACCGAGCCGAGGCCCAGTCGCCGGAAGATAGGCACCGCGACGACGGCGGCACCCAGCAGGGCGACGACACTGACCAGCTGGCTTGCACCGGATTCTGCGCTCATCCGGGGAGTCTACCGGAGGACTCCCGGCCCGCGTCTTCCGTCAGGAATCCGAACGCCGCGTCGCCGCGGCGTCCTGCCGCCGGTGGTAGGCCACCCACATCGTCGCCAGCACCATCACCGCCGTGGTGAGTGCGCCTGCGGTCAGCAGGTTGAGGCGCGGCAGCAGCGGCCACAGCGCCAGCAATGCTCCCATCCCGAGGGCCTGCGGCCACGGAAAGCGTCCGTGGACGACGCGCGAGAACCACGCATTGGCCAGCAGGTACACCAGCGGACCGGCAGCCACGACGGCGGCGTACCCGGCCTTCACCGGCTCCAGCGGATGCGCCACCACCAGGTCATCCGCCACTGCGCACACGATGACGCCGGCGATCAGCACCACATGGACGTAGTGGAAGTAGGCACCCAGCCGGCCCGGGTCGTCCGAATGCTCGATCACGTGTACGGCGTCGCCGCTTGAGGTGTCGAAGTACATCCACCACATGGCGACGCAACCGATGAACGACACCAGGAATGCGATCCACACCGCCAGTCCGGGATGGGCCGCATGGCCGAAAGATGCGCCCGTCGCCAGTACCGATTCGCCCAGCGCGATGAT
>NZ_JBGFFG010000363.1:0-3450 GCF_056175765.1 Pseudoxanthomonas sp. LjRoot204_2
TCGGTACATCGCGCGGGTCGTAATGGGGTGCGGCGGCCTTCGTTGCCCATTCGCGAAGGCGGCTTTCGCGCGCCAGCACGGGCACGGCGGCGTGGGTCATCGTCAGGGGACAGCTGGTGCCCGCCTCCGCCTGATGGTGCAGATAGCTGAGTGCAGCGCGCGCGACATGCGCGCCGGGGGCCGGCGCGTGCCACGACAGCCCGGCGACACCGTGCGTCTTAGCAACATCCATCAACCGGTGATAGGCGGGATGGAACTCGACCAGGTCGATGCGACGGCCCGAACGGTCATGCGTGCGCAGGCGCGGCCGGTCGCGGTTCGCGTCGAACCCGAGCCGATACAGCTCGTCGCCCGCGAGTGCGCCGTAGCCGGCAAGCCGCGCAGCGAACGCCCCGCCTCCTTCGCCTACCACGGCCTCACGCAGCACCACGTCGTCCTTCCACAGGTCGCGCGGCTCGAACGGCGGCGGCTGGTTTTCTACACGATGCGTTTCGAAGAGGGACTCGTCCATCACCGGCTCCTGCTGACGCGTCCGATTCTCGCGCAAATCACCGCGTGGCGCGGCCGGCAGGCGGGCCGCCGCCGTCTTGCCTAGACCGATGGCGCCACGTCGCCGAGTGCACGCAGGAAATCCGCCTTCAGCTTCAACGTGCCGAAGAATCCGTGCTGCGTGCCGCTCAACACCCGCAGCATGTGTCCCCGCCCGCCAGGCAGTCGACCGGCCGGCAGGAAGGCGACGTCACGCGCGTGCGCCACCCAGTCGCGGTCGGACTGGAAGATCGGGGTCAGCCAGCGGCTCCAGAACTGATAAACCCCGACATGCGCCTGCCGCTGCCGCTGGTAGGCGTGCAATGCGGCGGGAACACCGGTGTGCGTGCGCAGCGCGTCGCGCAACGCCATCGCATCCATCAAGGCCATGTTGACGCCCTGCCCGAGCTGCGGACTCATCCCGTGGGCCGCATCGCCCACGACGACGAGCCGGTCGCGGTGCCACCGGCCCAGGGTGATGTCGCGATAGCTGGCGCGCGCCAACTGGTCGGGATCGAGGGTGTCGGCGAGGCGCGCGTCCGCCTCGGGCCACAGCTGAGCGATCTCGTCGCGCCAGGCGGTCAGTCCACGCRTGCGCCAGTCATCGAAATCGGCGATGGGCAGGCTCCAGAAGAAGCTCATCCGCGGCGTGTCGTCACCGGGCCGCGTGCCTACCGGCAGCAGGCCGATCATCTTGCGTGCCGCCACGTAACGCTGCCGAAGCTCATCGCCCCAGGCCCAGTCGCCTTGCGGCACCAGCCGCCACAGTGCGCCCCAGGGGTAGACTGCTTCGCGCTTCACCGCACCGGTGGCGCCGCGCAGCTTCGACGCCGATCCGTCCGCCGCGATCACCAGATCGAACGGACCATGCCAGCGGCCGTGCTGGTCGCGGATGCGGCGGGTATCGTCACCGACCGCTTCGATGGCGTGGCCCCGATGCACCTCACCGTGCGCCGCCCAGGCCTCCGACAGCAGCGAGAACAACGCGCCACGTTGCATGCCCAGGCCGAACAGCCGGGCATCCAGACCGGCGTAGCGCATGTCCATCACCGCGCGACCGCAGGGCGTCTCACCGTACAGGCGGTTCACGCGTCGGCCGTGCGCCATCACGTCCTGCAGCAACCCCAGTTCCCACAGCACCTGCAGTCCGGTGGGCTGCAGCAGGAAACCGGCGCCGACCGGCCCCAGTTCCGGTGCGCGCTCGAACACCTCCACCCGGTGTCCGTCACGCGACAGCAGCACGGCTGCGGCCTGGCCCGCGGTGCCGTAGCCGATGATCGCGATGTGCTGGGCATCCATGGCGCGAAGCGTCCCTTGGTCGTGCGGCGAACCGGTGCAGCGGAAACGACAGGCGTTAAAAAACCCCGCCGGAGCGGGGTTCAAGAAAATCGTCTTGGATCAGGCTGCCGGCGTGATGTTGGATGCCTGTGCGCCCTTCGGGCCCTGGGTCAGCTCGTAACTGACGCGCTGGCCTTCCTGCAGGCTGCGGAAGCCCTTGCTGTTGATGGCGGTGTGGTGCGCAAAGACATCGGCGCTGCCATCTTCTGGCGCGATGAATCCGAAGCCCTTGGCATCGTTGAACCATTTCACGGTACCGTACGGCATAGCGCTTGTATTTCCTTTTCTGGATGCGGGTGGAATGTGTGGCATGACGTCACACCCGCCGAGTATGCAAAGCCCGGCGCGCGTTGACAATCACCCTCGCGCCAACGCGGCCACCAGGGCGGGGATGCCGGCAGAGGCGGCGGCGACGTTCGCCAGCACCTCCTCCATCGTGATCTCTTCATCGGTGCCGCAGCCGGCGGCCCAGTTCGCGACGATCGCGAGGCAGGCGTATTCCAGGCCCATTTCCCGTGCCAGRCCTGCTTCCGGCATGCCCGTCATGCCGACCAGGTCGCATCCGTCGCGACGCATCCGACGGATCTCCGCACGCGTCTCCAGGCGCGGCCCCTGGGTAGCGCCGTAGCAACCGCCATCGACCAGGGCGACACCCGCCTCATGCGCGGCCGCCAGGATCTGCTGACGAAGTAAATGCGTGTATGGATCACCGAAGTCCACATGCAGCACGTCCGTCCCGGGCTCCTCGCAAACGGTCGAGACACGACCCCAGGTGTAGTCGATCAGCTGGTCCGGGCATGCCAGCACGCGCGGACCACAGGCATCGGTGATGCCGYCCACGGTGTTCAACGCCAGCACGCGCGTCGCGCCGAGGTCCTTCAGCGCCTGCAGGTTCGCGCGGTAGTTGATCTTGTGCGGCGGCACCGAATGACCCTCGCCATGGCGCGCGAGGAAGGCCACACGCTGGCCGTCCAGCAGCCCGACACGGACYGGACCGGACGGCGCGCCGAAGCGCGTGTCGAGGTCATGGGCCTGCACGTCCTGCAGGTCCGCCAGCTTGTAGACGCCGGTACCGCCGATGACGGCGAGCGCGATGTCGCCCATGGCTCAGTCCTTCAACGCGTAGATGCCCGGCAGGTTGCGGCCCTGCTCGTGGTAGTCCATGCCGAACCCGAACACATACCGGTCCGCCACCTCCAGCCCCACGTAGTCCGCGCAGATGCCCGCCACGCAGCGGTCATGCTGCTTGGTTGTCAGCGCGGCGATGCGTACGTCGGTGGCGCCCTGCTCCAGGCACCACTGCTTCACGGCAAGCAGCGTGTGGCCCTCGTCGAGGATGTCGTCCACCAGCAGCACGCGGCGGCCATACAGCGCCGTCGCCGGGCGGTGCTTCCACACCAGTTCGCCACCGGTGGTCTCGCCGCGGTAGCGGGTGGCATGCAGGTAATCGAATTCCAGGTCCAGCCCCAACGCACCCAGTTCCAGCGACAGCTGGCCGGCGAACGGCAGCGCACCATGCATGATGGTCAGGTAGACCGGCACTTCGCCGGCGTAGTCGCGCGCGATCGGCGCGGCCATCTGCGC
>NZ_JBGFFG010000364.1:0-3445 GCF_056175765.1 Pseudoxanthomonas sp. LjRoot204_2
ACCAGGGCCTGAATGTCCTGCTGCTGATGGATTCGCTGACCCGTTTTGCCCAGGCGCAACGCGAGATCGGCCTGTCGGTCGGCGAGCCGCCGACCACGCGCGGTTATCCGCCGTCCGTGTTCGCACGCCTGCCGGCGCTGGTCGAACGCGCGGGCAACGGCGCTAAGGGGCGCGGTTCCATCACCGCGTTCTACACGGTGCTCACCGAAGGCGACGATCCGCAGGACCCGATCGCCGACGCCGCGCGCGCCATCCTCGACGGCCACATCCTGCTGTCGCGCCGCGTGGCCGACGCCGGGCTCTACCCCGCCATCGATGTCGAATCCTCGGTCAGCCGCGTGGTCACCGAAATCGCCGACGAGACCTGGCGCGACCGCATCCGCAAGCTCAAGCGCCTGCTGTCGGCCTACAACAGCAACCGCGACCTGATCGCCATCGGCGCTTACCAGCGCGGCAACGATCCGACCGTGGACGAAGCGCTCGAACGCTGGCCGGAGATCGTCGAATTCCTCGGCCAGGACGTGGCGCGCGCCGCCGACCTGCCGAGCAGCCGCGCCGCCCTGGAATCCCTGATCCAACGCAACGCCGCCGCCGGCATTCCGCTGCCGCCCGGCCTGCAGTAACGCCAAGGAACCCCCGTCATGATGCAGTCCCGCCGAATCGATCCCCTGCTGCGCCGCGCGCAGGAGCACGAGGATTCCGTCGCCCGCGAGCTGGCCGAGCGCCAGAACACGCTGGCGCAGCACGAATCCCGGCTGGAGGAGCTCCGCCAGTACGCCGAGGACTACGCCAACAGCCAGATGGCCGCGACCAGCCCCGCGCAACTGGCCAACCGGCGCGCCTTCCTCGAGCGCATCGACCAGGCGCTCAAGCAGCAGTTGCAGAACGTCGACCGCAGCCGCGCCAGCGTGGACATCGAACGCGACCGCCTGCTGCTGGCCAGCCGCGACAAGCAGGTGCTTGAACAGCTCGCCGCGAGCTATCGCGTGCAGGAAAAGCTGATCGTGGACCGTCGCGACCAGCGCGAAATGGACGACGTGGGCGCGCGCCGCGCCCGCCTGGCCGCCACCGCCCGCGAGAACGAGGACGCCTGATGCCTTCATCGACGTCCGCGCTGCCGTTCGCGGCCAAGGCGCCGCCGCCTGCGCCGGCATCGGCATCGGCATCGGCCGGCACGGTGCCTGCAAGTGATGATCCGGGCACCGTGAAGAAGCCCGCGTTCGACGAGATGGTCCRTCGTCCCGTGAAACGCGACGACACCGCACGTGCGACCAGTGCGCGGGCCGGCGAAGCAAGAGACCCGTCTGCGCCACCGACCGGCGCGACTGCCCGCAAGACCGACGACGCCCGCGCCAGCACCGATGAAGACACGGCCGCTGCGCAGGACGCGGCGTCGCGGGTCGTGCTCACGTTGCTGGAAGCACCTGTGCCGGCACCGGTCATGGTCCCGGCGAATGCGGCCGCACCGACGATGATCGACCTGGCGGGCCATCCGTCCGGCACCCTCCTGCCGGACACGGCCTCGCCCACTGCCCCGCTGGAGCCCGATGCGTTGCTGGCCGGTACCCGCGCACCGATGCCTGCGTCGTTGCCCGGCGGCATGCCGGTCCTGGCAGCGGCCGGCATCGACGCCGCCAGCGCCGATCCCGCGCCGACGAACTCCGCCGATGGGTCGACCGCCACCGCGTTGCCCGCGGCAACGGCCGCGCCCGAGACGTCGGCCAAGGCCCCGCTGCAGAACCTGCTGTCGTTCGCGACCCATCTGGCGGCAGGCCAGGTCGCGGCGGCCGTGCCCGACGCGGTCCAGCTGGGTCGCGACATCGTCGATGCCCTGCGCTCCGACGACGGCGACGCTCCCGCGCCGGTGAACAACCTGCTGGCCGGCGTCGGCGCCTCGAACGCACCGCTCGGCCTGTCCCGCACCGAGACCGTCAACCCGATGGAAGCGCCCAGCGCCGACCTGCACGGCGGCCACTTCGACGACGACATCGGCGACGCCGTCCGCTGGATGGCGGACCAGAAGATCGGACATGCCCACATCAAGGTCACCCCCAACGACCTGGGCACGGTCGAGATACGCCTGCGCCTGGAGGGCGACCGCGTGCATGCCGACTTCAGCAGCGCGCAGGCCGAGGTCCGCCAGGCCCTGGAGAGCAGCCTGCCACGCCTGCGCGACATGCTCGGCCAGCACGGCTTCCAGCTCGCCCACGCCGATGTCGGCCAGCAGCACGCGCCGCCGTCACAGGGCAGCGCGCCGCAGCCCGGTGACGCCCGTGGCGATGCGGGCGAGCCCGTCGCCGACACGCCCCGCACCGTCCGCATGACCGCGCGCGGACTGGTGGACGCTTACGCCTGACGGGCCGATCCCGCTCCTGTGGGAGCGACGTAAGTCGCGAGAGCCGGATATCGGCGTCGGTACGCCCTCCGCCGCCAAGCGCTTCGGCTTCGATATCGCGACTTACGTCGCTCCCACGTCAGCACATCCTGGGCACCGCGCGTCAAAACCCCGTCGACCTTTCCCTCAGGCCCCGGCACGCCCCTTGCATCCCCTGGACTGACCCCTCAGGAGATCCATCGCCGTGGCAGCCGCCGACAAGAACGCAAGCAAATCCAAGGCCGACAAGGCCGACAAGCCCAAGGGCGGCAAGTCGTTGCTGACCATCGGGCTGGTGGCGGTCATCGCGGCCGGCGCTGCAGGCGGCGGCGCCTGGTACTTCGCCAGCCACGGCAGCAAGGACGAGAAGGCCGACGCTCCCAAGGCCAAGAGCCCGGGCGAAGTGCCCGCGCCTGCGCAGTACTTCGCGCTGGAGCCGCCCTTCGTGGTGAACCTGGTCGGCGAAACCGGCGGCGCGCGCTATCTGCAGGTGGAAGTGCAGCTGATGACGCGCGACCCCGAGGCGCTGACCGCCATCCAGCTGCATGCGCCCGCCATCCGCGCCCGCCTGCTGATGCTGTTCGCGCAGCAGGATGCCGCCGGCCTGATGTCGCGCGAAGRCAAGGAGCGCCTGCAGAACGCCGCTCTCGGTGAAGTGAAGGCCCTGCTGGTCGCCGAGACCGGCAAGCCGTGCGCCGAGTCCCTGCTGTTCACCAGCTTCGTGATGCAGTGACGGAACCGCGCCGCCATGATGACCAGTGACCTGCTGTCGCAAGACGAGATCGACGCCCTCCTCAACGGCGTCGATACCGGCGCGATCGAGACCGAGGAGCCGCCGCACGATCCCACCGTGGCGCGCACCTACGACTTCGCCAGCCAGGACCGCATCGTGCGCGGCCGCCTGCCGACGCTGGAAATGATCAACGAGCGCTTCGTGCGCACGTGGCGCATCGGCCTGTTCAACCTGTTGCGGCGCTCCGCCGAGCTGTCGGTGCGCGGCATCGAGACCATCAAGTTCGGCGACTACCTGCATTCGCTGTACGTGCCGACCAACCTCAACCTGGTCAAGTT
>NZ_JBGFFG010000365.1:0-3430 GCF_056175765.1 Pseudoxanthomonas sp. LjRoot204_2
CCCCCGGTTCTCTTCCCAGAATCCCTCCACGGAGACGTTCGCCATGCTGGACGCCAATCTGAAGACGCAGCTCACCGCCTACATGGAAAAGGCCGTGCGCCCGATCCACATCACCGCGCAGCTTGACGACAGCGCCGGCTCCGCCGAGCTGCAGGCGTTGTTGAAGGACCTGCAGGACGTCTCCGACAAGATCACCGTTACCGAGCAGCTTGGTGGCGAACGCACGCCGTCGTTCTCGCTGACCTCGCCTGGGCATGACATCCACCTGACCTTCGCCGGTCTGCCGATGGGCCACGAGTTCACCTCGCTGGTGCTGGCACTGCTGCAGGTCGGCGGCCATCCGTCGAAACTCGCGCAGGACGTGATCGAACAGATCCGCTCGCTCGATGGCGAATACCGCTTCGAAACCTATTTCTCGCTGTCMTGCCAGAACTGCCCGGACGTCGTGCAGGCGCTGAACCTGATGGCGGTGCTGAACCCGAAGATCCAGCACGTCGCCATCGACGGCGCGCTGTTCCAGCAGGAAGTCGAGCGGCGCGAAGTGATGTCGGTGCCGACGATCTTCCTCAATGGCGAGGTGTTCGGCGCCGGCCGCATGGGCGTGGAAGAAATCGTCGCCAAGCTCGACACCAACGCCGGCAAGCGCGATGCCGAGAAGATCAAGGCCAAGGCGCCCTACGACGTGCTCGTCGTCGGCGGTGGCCCGGCCGGCGCCGCCGCCGCCATTTACGCTGCGCGCAAGGGCATCCGCACCGGCGTGGCGGCCGAACGCTTCGGCGGCCAGGTGCTGGACACGATGGCGATCGAGAACTTCATTTCCGTGCCGTATACCGAAGGCCCGAAGCTCGCCGCTGCGCTGGAGCAGCACGTCAAGGACTACCAGGTCGACGTGATGAACCTGCAGCGCGCGGAGAAGCTCGTTCCCGCCGGACAGGACGGGCTGATTGAGGTACAGCTCGCCAACGGCGCCTCGCTGAAGTCGAAGACCTTGATCCTCTCCACCGGTGCCCGCTGGCGGCAGATGAACGTGCCCGGCGAGGACGAGTACCGCAACAAGGGCGTGGCCTACTGCCCGCACTGCGACGGTCCGCTGTTCAAGGGCAAGCGCGTGGCGGTGATCGGCGGCGGCAACTCCGGCGTCGAAGCGGCGATCGACCTGGCCGGCATCGTCGCCCACGTGACCCTGATCGAGTTCGACAGCCAACTGCGTGCCGACGATGTGTTGCAGCGCAAGCTCCGCAGCCTGCCGAACGTGCGCATCGTCACCAGCGCACAGACGACGGAAGTACTGGGCGACGGCAACAAGGTCAACGGCCTGGTCTACAAGGACCGCACCGGCGGCGATACGCACCGCGTCGAACTGGAAGGCATCTTCGTGCAGATCGGCCTGCTGCCGAACACCGAGTGGCTGAAGGGCGTGGTCGCGCTGAGCCCGCGCGGCGAGATCGTCGTCGACGACCGCGGCCAGACCAGCGTGCCGGGCGTGTTCGCGGCCGGCGACGCCACCACCGTGCCGTACAAGCAGATCGTCATCGCCATGGGCGAAGGTTCGAAGGCCGCGCTGAGCGCCTTCGACCACCTGATCCGCACGTCGGCCCCGGTGGCAACCCCGGACGCTGTCGCGGCATGATGCGCGGGCGCGGGCCGTGCCATGGTCCGCGCCGCGTCGCCGCACGGCGGTTCCCTGAGGGAGGAGTTCCATGAATCTCCGCGACCTGAAGTACCTGGTGGCGCTGGCCGACCACAAGCATTTCGGCCGCGCCGCCGCCTCGTGCTACGTCAGCCAGCCCACGCTGTCGACCCAGATCAAGAAGCTGGAAGACGAACTGGGCGTGCCCCTGGTCGAACGCGCGCCGCGCAAGGTCATGCTGACGCCCGCCGGGCGCGATGCCGCCGACCGCGCACGCCGCATCGTGGCCGAGGTCGAGCAGATGAAGGAAGCGGCGCGCCGCAGCCAGGACCCGGAAGCCGGCACGGTACGGCTGGGATTGTTTCCGACGCTGGGACCCTACCTGCTGCCGCACGTGGTGCCGCAGCTGCGCGCGCGTTTCCCGCACCTGGAGTTGCTGCTGGTCGAAGAAAAAAGCGATGTGCTGCTGTCGCGCCTGCGCGAAGGCAAGCTGGATGCCGGCCTGCTGGCGCTGCCGATCACCGACGACCAACTGCATACCGAATTCCTGTTCGAAGAACCTTTCGTGCTGGCGGTGCCGGAATCGCATCCCTTGGCGCAGCGCGAATCCCTGACGCTGGCCGAACTGTCGCAGCAGCAGTTGCTGCTGCTGGAAGACGGACATTGCCTGCGCGAGCAGGCGCTGGATGTCTGCCGCCTCGCCGGCGCCAACGAAAAATCGGAGTTCCGCGCCACCAGCCTGGAAACGCTGCGCCAGATGGTCGCCGCGGATGTCGGCATCACCCTGCTGCCGACCTTGGCGGTCAAGCCGCCGGTGGCGCGCTCGCAGAACATCCACCTGTTGGGCTTCAGCGATTCGCACCCGAGCCGGCAGATCGCGATGGTGTGGCGGAAGAGTTCGGCGATGAGCGATTTCCTGCTGCAGCTGGCGCGCGTGTTCCGCGAACTGCCTCCCAGCCTCTTCGAGCCCGATACGGGCGGCGCGCAACCGCCGGCCGGACGCCCCACGCCGCGCGCGCGCGCGGCTTGAACCAAGCCACCTTCCGGGCTACGGTAGGGCGGCAAACAGGACTCCGATGGGCGGCGCGGCGACGCGTCGCCCGTTTCCTTTTGCGCGACCCCAAAATCCACAGAGGACCCCGATGAACAACACCCGCACCAGCGGCCTGCCGCCCTCGCTTCCCCCGCTCGTCGTGTCCAGCCGCGATCTGTCGCGCCTGGAAGCCCTGCTCGACACGCCCGTGCTGCGCCGGCACCCGGCAGCRCTCGCGCTGATGGACGAACTGAACCGCGCCGACGTGCGCACGCCGGACCGGATGCCGGACAACGTGGTGACGATGCACTCGCGCGTGGAGTGCGACGACGAACTCACCGGCGAACACCATCGCCTGACCTTGGTATATCCCCACGAAGCGAACGTCGAGACCGGCCTGGTCTCCGTTCTCGCCCCCGTCGGCAGCGCGCTGCTGGGGCTATCGGTGGGGCAGACGATCGATTGGCAGGCGTCCGGCAACCGGCCCTTGCGCCTGCGGGTCACCGCGATCGAGTACCAGCCGGAAGCGAGTGGCGACCTGCATCGCTGATTCTCTTCTCGGATCGAAATACGACGTGGGTCGTCACGGCGCTGCTTCGCATCACCTTGAATGACTGGCTTTTCACTCACGAACTCTACCGGCGTTTGAAACTAGGCAGCTCTTAGCTTTTTTCAGAGTGCGTAGAGACGGCGCCGCTCGCCGCGGAGGCCCTACTTTTCTTTGCTTGTGCAAAGAAAAGTAGGCAAAAGAAAGCACACCCCGGCGG
>NZ_JBGFFG010000366.1:0-3424 GCF_056175765.1 Pseudoxanthomonas sp. LjRoot204_2
CCACGGAAGAAGTCGAGGTTGGCCAGCACGGCGTCGGCAGCGTCGAGCAGGCCCACGTCGGCGCGGTAGATCCAGCGTGCGGTGTCGAGCGGGTCGCCGGTCGCCYGTCCGGCCACCTGCACATCCAGCGGGAACAGGCCTTCGAACCCGTAGCGTGCGCACAGCCTTTTCAATTCTTCACCCCGCGCCACGGCATCGGGACGGAAGATGTCGGGACCGGCAAGGTACAGCGACGGAATCATCGAGGAAGGCACTGGCGGCGAAGGCCTGCATTGTCGGCATGCGGGCGCCGCGCGTGGCGTGACCGATCGTCGCAGCGCGCGATCCCCGCGCTACGTTTGAACCCTCGTCCACGGCGATGCACGTGGCACGCCGACCGGCTCGAAGCCATGCGCCAGCACGATCAGTTCGCCATTCCAGTCGGCCGGAATGTCGATGCGGTAGGGCGCATCGGCCAGCGTGCCGGTGTCTTCCACCGCAGGCGTCACGGCGGTCGAGGCGTCCCGCGCGACGGCGGGCGTCACCAGAAGCGACAACGCGAGCGGCAGGCAGGTCAGGCGCATGGGATCTCCGTGGGGACGGCTGCCTGGGCGGCGAACAATCCTAGCGCGGCGTGCGGGCGTACCAGCCGTGGATCATGCCGGCCTGGTGGAAGCGCAGGGGCGACGGGAAACCGCCGGTCTCCGCCAGCGCGGCGACGCGGTCTGGCGGCAGGATGGCGACATCGCGCGCGTAGTTGGCCCGGATCTGCTCGAGCGCGCCATCGTCCAGGCCAGCCCCGGACATGGTCGCCATCCACAGGCGCAGCATCGCGGGGTAATCGGCCGCCTCGGTGTCCCACGCAAGGTCGGCCCAGGCCAGCGTGCCGCCCGCGTAAAGGCGGCGCGCGATCGCGCCGAAGAAGGCAGTGCGCGCGTCAGGATCCAGCAGGAATTGCGAAACCAGCAGGCAGGTCGCGCCATCGAATGCCGCGTCGTCCGGCAAGGTGTCGACCACGCCGGCATGGAAGGAGCAGCGGTCGGCGAAGCCTTCGCGCTCGGCGCGTGCGCGGCAGGCGGCGATCATCTGTGTCGACGGATCCAGGGCGACGAACGTCCAGCGCGGAAAGCGCCGCGCGAAGTGGGCGATCTCGGCACCGGTGCCGGCCCCCACGCACAGCACGCGCGCATTCTCCGGCAGGTCCGCGAACACCGTTTCCATCAGGAACAGCAGACTTTCGCGGATCGGCGCCATCCGCACCCAGCGCGCATCGTAGCCGGCGGCCTGCTGGTCGAAGAGGGCATCGAGTTCGTGCTGCTGCATGGCGGTCTCCGCAGGGGGTCTCATTCCACCCTACACGGGTCGTCAAGCCCGGCGTGGAGGGYCGGGCGTCACCACACCAGGTCGTCGGGGACCTTGAACTGCGCGTAGTAGTCATCCTCCTCCGAAGTCGCCGACTCGGCCT
Organism: Pseudoxanthomonas sp. LjRoot204_2; assembly: GCF_056175765.1. Taxonomy (NCBI): domain Bacteria; kingdom Pseudomonadati; phylum Pseudomonadota; class Gammaproteobacteria; order Lysobacterales; family Lysobacteraceae; genus Pseudoxanthomonas; species Pseudoxanthomonas sp. LjRoot204_2. The sequence goes on from NZ_JBGFFG010000366.1 coordinate 1,445, forward strand.
CGCCACGTTGACCATGGTCGAGCACGATCATGGCGGCATCGCGCTCACGGACCTTGTCGGCGGCCACGCGTGGCAGCAGTTCGTAGCGGTCGTCGATACGCGCGATCACCAGCACGCCGGCCGACAGTTTCTTCTTCAGGTCGTCGTTGACCAGCACGGTGCGGATGGCGCCATCCACGGTGAACCGGTATTCGATCTCGCCACTACGCGGGACCTTGCGATCGGCGACGATCTGCCGCGCCTGTGCGCGCAGTTCAGCGGCGCGGGCCTGCGCCTTGCGCTCAGCTTCGAGGGCGCGGTCGCGTTCGGCTTTCTCCGCGCGCGCGCGCTCGGCCTCGCGCTGGATCTCGTTCGGCGCGGCAGATCCCTTGGCGTGTCGCGCCTTGTTCTGCTCGCGCGCGACCTCGGCCAGCTTGGATTTCTTGACCAGCCCGGCCTTCAGCAGTTGTTCCTGCAGGGGATTTCCCTTCGCCATGTCGTCGGTGCTTCGTGGTGTTTTCGCGGCATCATACTCGCCGTTCCCACTTGCCACGCCATGCCCGCCCCCGTCCGATGGACACGCTAAAGTACCTCGCCGGCTACCCGCAGGACCTGCAGGCACGCGTGCGCGCGCTGATCACGCAGGAAGGGCTGACCCCGATGCTGGCGAAGAAGTATCCCCACGCCCATGCCATCCGCAGCGACGGCCAGCTGTACGCCTACGTGCAGGCGCTGAAGGAACAGTACCTGCGCCGCTCGGTGCCGCTGGGCAAGGTGGTGTACGACAGCACGCTGCAGGTGATGAAGCATGCACTGGGCACCCACACCACGATCTCACGCGTACAGGGAAGCCGGCTGAAGGCCAGCCGCGAAATCCGCATCGCCACCGTGTTCCGCGACGCGCCCGCCGAGTTCCTGAAGATGATCGCCGTGCACGAACTCGCGCACCTGAAGGAAGCGGACCACAACAAGGCGTTCTACCAGCTATGCACGCACATGGAGCCGGACTATCACCAGCTGGAGTTCGATCTTCGGTTGTATCTGACGCAGTTGGAGCTGGGCGCCGGAAGCTAGAAGGGGTAGCCCCGGCAAGCGCAGCGCACGCGGATTCTAGAGGCGCTCAAAGCGTTGATTTCATCATTTGTGGTCACTCTCAGCCCGAGGGCGATAGCAGGCTAATCGTCTGTCTCCGATCTGAAAGTACCTCAGGTCGAACTGGCGTGATTCGTGCAGAACTTGGCGCCAGCTGCTGCAGCCATGTCTCTCAGCGGTCAGGTCCGGATACCGCGCAGTGACCCATTCACCAGCTTCGCTCACCACGGCCCATCCATCGACAGATACCGATCTCCACGCATCGCGTAACTTCTCTGCCACGGCCGCGATAGGCCATGCGACTGTGCCGTCAGGAAGAATGCCTAGGACAATGGCATTCTGGAATTCGTCCGAACGCACGAACGCAGCAGCATTCTGGAGCGACTGGTCGAGCCATTCTCTCCATATCTGTAGCTGTGATATGCAGGTTTCGATACGCCTTGAAGAAACTTCAAGATCAGCAAGTGCGGCTTCGCAGCCCGCAGCGGTCCAAAGATCGAATTGTTGGATGAACTGATGAACCAGTCTATTTCGTAAGTGGACGAGATCAGCAATGTCTTTCTTTGCCGTCTCATAGTCCGTTCGCGACAGTTGAAGCCGAAACTTCATGCGTACCGCAATACCGCCGAGAGAAACGAGTTCGTCATCGCTGCTCGCATCTTCGAAGCCTTCGGGGACGATATGGTTGTCAAACAAGCTTCCCACCACCTGCCCCAGCGTTTTGTTCGCCACCATGTCGCGACGCGAGTCCAATGACCCCTCGATCTGTCCGGACCCTAGAGCTATGTCGTGGAGCGCCACCAATTCCTTAACGGCGTGTTCGTACTGTTGCAGTCGTATAAGGCAACATCCCAGTTGGCGTTGGACCTCCCGCTGTGTGGCGACGTTATGTGCGGCAATGCTCAAGGT
>NZ_JBGFFG010000367.1:0-3417 GCF_056175765.1 Pseudoxanthomonas sp. LjRoot204_2
GTCGTGGATCTCCCGGCATCGAAAGCGAAGGCTGGCCTGCGGCTGCCGGTACCGGCGGGCATCGTGCGCGCCGTGCGCACAGGACAGCCGGACGCGAGTACCCTGCGTGTCGTCTTCGACCTTGCATCGCCCGTCACCGCGCTCGCGCCGCGCATGGAACAGGCAGGCGCCAATTCCCGCCTGGTCATCGAATGGCCCGGTGATGGCGTCGCGGTGCCGGCGACAGCCAGCGCTGCTGCGACAACCGCAAACGCGACACCGTCGCCAGCGACCCCGGTTCCTGCGCCCTCGCCGCAGGCCGATGCGGCCCGGGCGACCGCGCTGCTGACCGCCAAGGTGGTGCAGGCGGGGTCGGTGCCGGCAACGACAGGGCCGACGCCCGTCAGTCCGCCCTCGCCCTCGCCGCAGGCCATCCTCAACGGCCAGTCCACCGCCGCCACGATGCCGGCGCCGACCCCCGCCGGCGAACGACCCACCTATACCATCGCCACGGGTCAGCCCACTCCGATGCCGGGCGCGACGACGCCTCCGGCAGAAGCGCCGAAGGTGCCGACCATCGTGCCCTCCGGAACGCGCCCGCTGGTCATCGCCATCGATCCGGGCCACGGCGGCCAGGACCCGGGCGCCATCGGTCCCAGCGGTCGCTACGAAAAGCACGCGGTGCTGGCGATCTCCAGGGAACTGGCGCGCCAGATCAACGCCACGCCGGGCATGAAGGCCTATCTGGTCCGCGACACAGATGTCTATGTCGAGCGTCCCCAGCGCGCGCGCAAGGCGCGGGCGGCGAAGGCCGACATGTTCGTGTCGATCCACGCCGACGCGGCGGAGAACCGCAGCGCCTGGGGTTCGTCGGTGTACGTGCTGTCGTTGCGGGGTGCTTCGTCGCAGCACGCGCGCTGGCTGGCGGACAAGGAAAATGCTTCCGACCTGGTCGGTGGCGTGCGCCTGACCAAGGACACCTTGTCCAACGTGCTGCTGGACCTGGCCCAGAGCGGCCACATGAAGGCCTCGCAGGACGCCGCGGGCCACGTGCTGACCTCGCTGAAGGGCCTCGGAAAGACCCACAAGCCGCAGATCGAATTCGCCAACTTCGAAGTCCTCCGCAACTCCGACATGCCGGCGATGCTGGTGGAAACGGGCTTCATCTCCAACGCCGACGAAGAGAAGCGGCTGTTCGACCCGGCGCACCAGCGCAAGGTGGCGGGCGCGGTGCTGGAAGGCATCCAGTCGTACTTCACCCGCCAGCCGCCGCCGGGCACGCTGTTCGCCGCACGCGCGCAGGCCGAGGCCGACGCACGTACTGTCGCGGCGGGCGGCGCCGCCGGCGCGCCCTGATCGCGCACCCGCTCGGCTATCATCACGGCTGATCCCCCGAGACGGCGCGCCTGCRCCGCCAGCACGTGCCGATCCGCCAGCTTCCCGACACCCTCATCAACCAGATCGCTGCAGGCGAAGTCGTCGAGCGCCCGGCGTCCGTCGTCAAGGAACTCGTCGAGAACGCACTGGATGCCGGCGCGCGCCGCGTCGACATCGACCTGGAAGAGGGCGGCGTGCGGCTGATCCGCATCCGCGACGATGGCGGCGGCATCGCACCCGAGGAACTGCCGCTGGCGGTATCGCGCCACGCCACCAGCAAGATCGCCTCGCTCGATGACCTGGAAGCCGTCGCCACGCTCGGCTTCCGCGGCGAAGCCTTGCCTTCGATCGCTTCGGTCAGCCGGTTTGCGCTGACCTCGCGGCGTGCGCAGGATGCGCACGGCGCATCGCTGCAGGTGGAGGGCGGCAAGGTCGGCGAGGTGGCGCCCAAGCCGCATGCCGTGGGCACCACCGTGGAAGTGCGCGAACTGTTCTACAACGTGCCGGCGCGGCGCAAGTTCCTGCGCGCCGAGCGCACCGAGATGGGCCATATCGAAGAGTGGCTGCGTTCGCTGGCGCTGGCGCGTCCCGATATCGAGCTGCGCGTCTCCCACAACGGCCGTCCCTCGCGGCGCTACAAGGCCGATGAGCTGGAATCCTTGTCCCGCCTGAGCGAAACGCTGGGCGACGAATTCGCACGCAATGCGCTGCGCGTGGACCATGCCGCCGCCGGCCTGCGCCTGCAGGGCTGGATCGCACAGCCCAGCTACTCGCGCGCCAGTGCGGACCAGCAGTACGTCTATGTCAACGGCCGTTCCGTGCGCGATCGCAACATCGCGCATGCGGTGAAGATGGCGTACCAGGACGTGCTGTTCCATGGCCGCCAGCCGGCGTACGTGCTGTTCCTGGAACTGGATCCCACCCGCGTCGACGTCAACGTGCACCCCGCCAAGCACGAAGTGCGCTTCCGCGACACGCGGTTGATCCACGATTTCGTATACCGCACGCTGCACGACGCCCTGGCCGAAACGCGCGCTGGTGCATTGCCGAACGACGCCGCGGTGCCGTCGTTCGCCAGCAGAAACTACCCGTCGGTGCCGTCCGCCTGGATGCCCACGCAGCAGTCGCCGCTGGGCCTGAACGTGGCCGAGGCACCCGCGGCGTATGCCGCGCTGTACGCTGCGCCGGCAGGAACCGCGACACCGGCACCCTCCCTGCCGCAGGCGATGCCGGCTGCCGATGCCGACGGCATTCCGCCGCTGGGCTTCGCCATCGCACAGCTGCACGGCATCTACATCCTGGCGGAAAACGCGGATGGCCTGATCGTAGTCGACATGCACGCCGCGCACGAGCGCATCGGCTACGAGAAGTTGAAGGATGCGCACGATGGCATCGGCCTGCGTGCGCAGCCGCTGCTGGTCCCCCTGGCGCTCGCCGTGGCGGAGCGCGAGGCCGACGTGGCCGAGCGAGAAGCGGCGACGCTGGCGGCGCTGGGCTTCGACGTCACCCGCAGCGGTCCGCAGTCGTTGAGCGTGCGCAGCATTCCCGCCTTGTTGTCGAACGCCGAACCCGAAGCACTGCTGCGCGACGTGCTGGCGGACCTGCGAGAACACGGCGAAAGCCGCCGCGTGGCGGCTGCGCGCGACGAACTGCTGTCGACGATGGCGTGCCATGGCGCGGTGCGCGCGAACCGGCGCCTCACCGTGCCCGAAATGAACGCCCTGTTGCGCGAGATGGAGGCCACCGAGCGCTCGGGGCAGTGCAATCACGGCCGCCCGACATGGGCGCGCTTTTCCTTGAACGAGATCGACCGCTGGTTCCTGCGAGGACGCTGACATGGGGAAGAACACGGGATGGCTTGGGGTGGCCATGCTGCTGGGAGTGCTGGCCGGGTGCGGCGGCGATGAGAAGGCGGCCTCCACGGGCAAGGTGGCGGACGTCAACTTCCTGGCCGACAACGCCGCGTGGCGCGAACAGCGCAAGAACGAGCTGACCGCGCCGGATGGCTGGACCAGTCTGGTCGGGCTGCATTGGATCGAACTGAAGTCCCACTTCGTCGGC
>NZ_JBGFFG010000368.1:0-3414 GCF_056175765.1 Pseudoxanthomonas sp. LjRoot204_2
TCACCGAAGGCCAGCGCTGGGCGCACCTGGACATCGCCGGCGTCTCCAATGACGAAGGCAAGCGCGGCATGGCCACCGGCCGACCGGTCGGCCTGCTGAGCCAGTGGCTGCTGGACCGCGKCGCCTGACCGGCGACGCGAACCCGACGCCATGGCCCGTGCCGACTTCTACCTGATCGCCAAGCCGCGCTTCCTTGAGGAACCGCTCAAGCTGGTCTGCGAACTGGCCCGCAAGGCCTACGACAGCAACCAGTGGACGCTGGTACTGGCGCGCGACGCGGCGCAGGCCGAAGCGCTCGACGAACTGTTGTGGGAGTTCGATCCGGACGCCTACATCCCGCACCAGATCGCCGGCGACGAGGAGGACGAGCTGACGCCCGTGCTGATCGCCACGCCCGATGTCGACGTACCCGCCCGCGCGCTGGTCATCAACCTGCGCGACGACGCCTTCGCCGGCGACTGCGAGCGCGTGTTGGAAGTGGTGCCCGCCGACCCGTCCGCGCGCGAGCCGCTGCGCGAGCGCTGGAAGCAGTACAAGGCGCGCGGCTACGACGTGAACAAGCACGACATGTAATGCCCTCGGCGGCGCTGCCGCCGGCCACGCGATCCGCGTTCGCACGATCGCAGCAACCACACCGACACGATGACCGACCTCGCCTCCAGCTACGACCCGAAATCCTTCGAATCCCGCCTGTACGCACAGTGGGAGGCGGCCGGCTACTTCAAACCCAGTGGCAAGGGCGAACCTTATACGGTGCTGCTGCCGCCGCCGAACGTCACCGGCACGTTGCACATGGGCCACGCGTTCCAGCACACGCTGATGGACGCACTGGTGCGCTACCACCGCATGCGCGGCTACGACACGTTGTGGCAGATGGGTACCGACCATGCCGGCATCGCCACCGAGATGGTCGTCAGCCGCAACCTGGCGCTGGAAGGCAAGGGCGAGACGCGCGATTCGCTGGGCCGCGACGGCTTCATCGCCAAGGTGTGGGAATGGAAGGCGCAATCCGGCGACACCATCGAGCGGCAGATGCGCCGCATGGGCGYATCGGGCGACTGGTCGCGCAGCACCTTCACGATGGACGACGATGCGTCGAAGGCGGTCATCGAGGCGTTCGTGCACTGGCACGAGCAGGGGCTGATCTACCGCGGCCAGCGCCTGGTCAACTGGGATCCGGTACTGAAGACCGCGATCTCCGACCTGGAAGTGGAGAACGTCGAGGAAGACGGCTTCCTGTGGTCGATCGAGTATCCGCTGGCCGACGGCAGCGGTTCGCTGGTAGTCGCCACGACGCGTCCGGAAACCATGCTCGGCGACACCGCCGTGATGGTGCATCCGGACGATGAACGCTACGCGCACCTGATCGGCAAGGCGGTGAAGCTGCCGCTGACCGACCGCGAGATTCCCGTCATCGCCGACGACTACGTCGACCGCGAGTTCGGCACGGGCGTGGTCAAGGTCACGCCGGCGCACGACTTCAACGACTACCAGGTGGGCCTGCGCCACGACCTGCCGCTGATCAACCTGCTGACGCCGACCGCGGCGATCAACGAGAACGCGCCGGAAAAGTACCGCGGCCTGGACCGCTACGAAGCCCGCAAGGTCGTGCTCGCGGACCTGGAAGACCTCGGCCTGCTGGTCGAAACCAAGCCGCACAAGCTGCAGGTGCCGCGCGGCGACCGCACCAACCAGGTGATCGAGCCCTACCTGACGGACCAGTGGTTCGTGAAGATGGATGGCCTGGCCAAGCGCGGCTTGGAACTCGTCGAATCCGGCGAGGTGAAGTTCGTCCCGCCGAACTGGATCAACACCTACCGCCACTGGATGGAGAACATCCAGGACTGGTGCATCAGCCGCCAGCTCTGGTGGGGCCACCGCATCCCGGCGTGGTTCGATGGCGCGGGCAACTGCTACGTCGGCCGCGACGAAGCCGAGGCGCGCGCCAAGGCCGGCCTGTCCGCCGACGTTGCGCTGACGCAGGACAGCGACGTGCTGGAGACCTGGTTCTCCTCGCAGCTGTGGCCGTTCAGCACGATGGGCTGGCCGGACACGCAGGCGATGGCCGCGCGCGGTTTCGACCGCTACCTGCCGTCGTCGGTGCTGGTCACCGGCTTCGACATCATCTTCTTCTGGGTGGCGCGCATGGTGATGGCCACCGACAGCTTCGTCGGCCAGGTGCCGTTCCGCGACGTCTACATGACCGGCCTGATCCGCGACAAGGACGGCCAGAAGATGTCCAAGTCGAAGGGCAACGTGCTCGACCCCTTGGACATCATCGACGGCATCTCGCTGGAAGACCTGGTGGCCAAGCGCACCGGCGGCCTGATGCAGCCGAAGATGGCCGAGAAGATCGAGAAGGCCACGCGCAAGGAATTCCCGGACGGCATCGTGCCGCACGGCGCCGACGCGCTGCGCTTCACCATCGCCGCGCTGGCGACGCACGGCCGCGACATCAAGTTCGACATGGGCCGCGCCGAGGGCTACAAGAACTTCTGCAACAAGCTGTGGAACGCCACCCGCTTCGTGCTGATGAACACCGACGGCTTCACCGCCAGCGGCCAGCCGCAGCCGAAGACCGATGCGGAAAAGTGGATCCTCTCGCGCCTGGCCAAGGTCGTCGCCGAAGCTGAAACGCAGTTCGCCGCCTACCGCTTCGACCTGCTGTCGCAGGCGCTGTACGAGTTCGCCTGGAACGAGTTCTGCGACTGGTTCGTCGAACTCGCCAAGCCCGCGCTCAATGGCGATGACGCGACTGCCGCCGACAGCACCCGCCACACGCTGCTGTACGTGCTGGAGTCGCTGCTGCGCCTGCTGCATCCGCTGACCCCGTTCGTTACCGAGGAACTGTGGCAGCAGGTCGCGCCGAAGCTGGGCATCGACGGCGGCACCGTGTCGCTGCGGCCCTACCCGGTCGCCGGCGACTTCGCCGGCCAGGAGTACGCGCAGGCCGATGCCGACGTGGAATGGCTGAAGACGATGGTGTCCACGCTGCGCCGCGTGCGCAGCGAGCTCAACGTCTCGCCGGGCAAGACCGTCCGCCTGCTGCTGCAGGACGGTGCCGCGCAGGACCGCGCGCGGATCGAGCGCTTCACCGCGCCGCTTTCGTTCCTGCTGAAGCTCGAAGGCATCAAGTGGCTGGACGCCGGCGCCGATGCGCCCGCCTCGGCAGCCGCGGTGGTCGGTGAGCTGAAGCTGCTGGTGCCGCTGGAAGGCCTGGTCGATCTCGATGCCGAACGCGCGCGCCTGGACAAGGAAATCGCACGCGTCGCCAGCGAGAAGGAGAAGAGCGAGGCCAAGCTGGCCAAGTTCACCGACAAAGTGCCGCCGGCGGTGGTCGAACAGGAACGCCAGCGCCTCGTCGACTGGAGCAACCAGCTCGCCGCCCTGCACGGGCAGCGCGCGAAGCTCTGA
>NZ_JBGFFG010000369.1:0-3393 GCF_056175765.1 Pseudoxanthomonas sp. LjRoot204_2
CCCTGCAGGCGCTGAAGCCGCAGGCCGATGAGGACGTGCTGGAGATCGGGACCGGCAGCGGCTACCTGACCGCGTGCCTGGCGCACCTGGCGCGGGACGTCGTCAGCCTGGAGATCCACCCCGACCTCGCCGACGCTGCGCGCGCGCGCCTCGAGGCCGCCGGACTCGGCAGCAACGTGCGCATCGAGACCGCCGATGCGCTGGCCTGGGACACCGACCGTCGTTTCGATGTTGTCTGCGTGACCGGCGCGGTCGCCGCCGTGCCCGCGCGCTTCCTGCAGTGGCTGCGTCCGGGCGGACGCCTGTTCGTCGTGCAGGGCGTGTCGCCGGTGATGGAAGCCGTGCTGCACGTCAACGATGTCAACGGCCCCCGCATCGACTCGTTGTTCGAAACCGACCTCCCCTATCTGGTCGGCGCCGCGCCGGCGCCCCAGTTCGTCTTCTGAAGAAATACACAAAGGAACCCGCATGAGCCGTCGCCCCCTCGTACTCGCGCTCGCACTGGCCTTGCCGGTCGCGGCGAACGCCACCGACCTGATGCAGACCTATGAGCTGGCGCGCACCGGCGACCCCCAGCTCTCCATCGCGGAGTCCACCCGCCTGATCGACAAGGAAGGCGCCGTGCAGGCGCGCGCTGTCCTGCTGCCGCAGATCACCGGCAGCGCCGGCTATGAGCTGACCCACAGCAGCCGTCCGGGCGATCCCACCGGCGACGGCAAGAGCCGCAGCTATGGCGCCTCGGTCAGCCAGACGATCTTCGACTGGAGCCGCATCGCCAACCTGCGCGGCCAGCGCGCCATCAGCCAGGCCGCCGACTACGATCTGGCGTCGGCGAACAACCTGCTGATCACGCGCACGTCGGCGGCCTACTTCAACGTGCTGATCGGCATCGAGTCGCTGGCCGCCGCCGAGACCAACGAGGCCGCATCGAAAAAGCAGTTCGATTACGCGCAGAAGCGCCTCGATGTCGGCCTGGCGCCGATCACCGACGTGCACGAAGCCCGTGCGCAGTACGACAGCGCGCGCGCCAACACCATCCTCGCGCGCAACGCGCTGGACGACAGCTACCGCGCGCTGGCCGAGATCACCGGCCAGCCGATCAGCGGCCTGAAGGGCCTGCCGGACGACTTCCGTCCGGAACTGCCGCCCGAGCAGAACGCGCAGGCGTGGGTGGATCGCGCGCTCGAGCAGAACCCGGACCTGAAGTCGGCCGAGTACGTGCTGGAATCGGCACGGCATGGCGTATCCAGCGCGCGCGCGGGCCACTATCCCACGCTGAACTTCCGCGGCGGCTATTCCAATGGCACCGACTGGGACAGTGTGCCCGGCACGCTGTCGCGCGATGGCGAGGGCTACAACTGGGGCGTGACGCTGACCGTGCCGATCTTCTCCGGCGGCGCCACCCAGTCCGGCGTGCGCCAGGCTCTGGCCCAGCGCGACCGCGCGGCCGACGGCATGGAGCAGACCCGCCGCGCCCTGATCCGCAACACCAGCAACGCCTACCAGGCGCTGGTCGCCGGCGTGACCGAAGTGGAGGCCCGCCGCCTGGCCGTGTTCTCCGCGCAGAGCGCGCTGGACGCCTCGCAGGTCGGCCTGGAGGTCGGTACCCGTACCGTGCTGGACGTGCTGCAGAACCAGCGCACGCTGTTCCAGGCGCAGGTGGAGTACGCACAGGCACGCTACAACTTCCTGCAGAACCGCCTGCTGCTGGAACAGGCCGCCGGTACGCTCGACGGCGCCGACGTGCAGGACGTCAACCGTCTGCTGACCGCCGACGCCGAAGCGCGCCTGTCGTCGCAGCCGGTGTCGCAGTAAGCACCTCGCGTCCCGTGCGCGATGACGACGGCGGGCTTCGGCCCGCCGTCGTCGTTTCCGGAGTGCCACGCTGTCGTGGCAGCGGCGTCAGTCGCGATGCGAGCGGTGCCTGGCCGCCCAAGCGCTCGCGACTCACGTCGCTCCCACGGCCAGCTCACCTACTTCCGGTTCAGATCGCGCCGAGCGCACGCAGCGAGGCGATCTCCACCTCGTCGTAGCCAGCCTCGCGCAACACCTCGTCGGTATGCTGTCCGAGCAGCGGCGGCGCATGCCGCAGATCGACCGGCGTCGCCGACAGCTTGAGAGGACTCGCAACGAGTGGCACCGCGCCGGCATGCGGATGTTCGATGCACGTGACCATGTCGCGCGCCTTCACCTGCGGATCGGCGAACACGTCGGCGATGTCGTTGACCGGCCCGCAGGGGATGCCTGCCGCTTCCAGCAAGGCAAGCCAGCCTTGCCGCTCCCGGGCATGAAACGCGTCCTGCAGCAGGGGGACCAACGCATCGCGATGGCGCACGCGCGCGGCGTTGGTCGCGTAGCGCGGATCGCCGGCCAGCGCCGCGAGATCCAGCAGTTCGCACAGACGCACGAACTGCCGGTCGTTGCCGACCGCCACGATGATGTGCCCATCGGCGACGGCGAAGACCTGGTACGGCACGATGTTCGCGTGGGCGTTGCCCTGCCGTGGCGGCACCTCGCCACCCACCAGATAGTGGCTGCCGAGATTGGCCAGCATCGCGACCTGCGCATCCAGCAGCGCCATGTCGATCACCTGGCCTTCGCCGGTGGCATCGCGGTGGCGCAGCGCGGCGAGGATGGCGACGGTGGCATACATGCCGGTGAACAGGTCGGCGACCGCCACGCCCACCTTCTGCGGCTCGCCGTTCGCGGCGCCGGTGACGCCCATCAGGCCACCCAGGCCCTGGATGGCGAAGTCGTAGCCGGCGCGGCGCGCATAGGGTCCATCCTGCCCGAAGCCAGTGATCGAGCAGTAGACCAGGCGCGGATTGGCGGCGCGCAAGGTGGATGCATCCAGGCGATAGCGCGCCATGTCGCCGACCTTGAAATTTTCCACCAGCACGTCGCTTTCCGACGCCAGGCGGCGGATGACCGCCTGCCCCTCCTCGGTGGCGATGTCGACCGCCAGCGAGCGCTTGTTGCGGTTCGTGCAAAGGTAGTAAGCGGACTCGCCGGTTTCATTGCCATCGGCATCGCGCAGGAAGGGAGGCCCCCAGCCACGCGTATCGTCGCCGCTGCCGGGACGTTCCACCTTGACGACATCGGCACCGAGGTCCGCGAGGACCTGCGTGCACCACGGACCGGCAAGGACGCGGGTCAGGTCCAGGACGCGGACGCCGGCCAGGGCGCGGGGCACCGCCGGGTTCATGCCACCGGGGCCGGCAGGTGCGGCGCGATCATCGCCAGCGTGCGCGCGAGTGCACCCCGGCCGTGTTCGACCAGCGCGCGGCCGCGATCGGCGACCTCGCGACGGCGGCCGTCGTCGGCAAGCAGGGCTTCGATCGCATCGCCCACGCCGGCGGCATCGGGAGCGATCACCAGCGCGTCGGCTTCCAC
>NZ_JBGFFG010000370.1:0-3382 GCF_056175765.1 Pseudoxanthomonas sp. LjRoot204_2
ACCTGGTGCTGGCCAAGTTGCCGGATGCACCCGCCGGCGCGAAGGGCATCTCGCTGTTCGTGACCCCGAAGTTCAAGGTGGCGAAGGACGGCACCGTGGGCGAGCGCAACACGCTGTCCTGCGGCTCGATCGAGCACAAGATGGGCATCAAGGCGTCGGTGACCTGCGTGATGAATTTCGACGGTGCGCAGGGTTACCTCGTCGGCCAGCCGCACAAGGGCCTGCAGGCCATGTTCACCATGATGAATACCGCGCGCCTCGGCGTGGGCCTGCAGGGCGTCGGCCTGAGCGAGCGCGCGTACCAGAACGCGCTGCGGTACGCGCGCGAGCGCCTGCAGACGCGCGCATTGAGCGGACCGARGTTCCCCGACAAGCCGGCGGATCCGATCATCGTCCACCCCGACGTGCGCCGGATGCTGCTGACGATGAAATCGCTGATCGAGGGCAGCCGCCTGCTGGCGCTGCACGCGGGCAGCCTGATCGACGTGGCCAACCATGCCGAGGATGCCGCGGAGCGCGAGCGGGCCGACACGCTGGTGAGCTTCCTCACTCCGATCTCGAAGGCCTGCCAGACCGAGTGGGGCATCGAGAACACGTACCACGCGCTGCAGTGCTTCGGCGGCCACGGCTACATCCACGAACACGGCATGGAACAGCTGGCGCGCGATGCCCGCATCACCACGCTGTACGAGGGCACCACCGGCATCCAGGCGCTGGACCTGATGGGGCGCAAGACCGCCGCCACCCAAGCGGCGGGCCTGAAGCTGTTCCTGGCCGACGTGCATGCCTTCGTCCAGCAACACAAGGACGACGCGTCGCTGACGGAGTTCATCGATCCGCTTCAGCAGAAAGCCGCGGAGTGGGCGGGGCTGACGAAGAACATCCTGCAGCGTGCGGCGGCGAACCCGGAGGAAATCGGTGCAGCCAGCACCGACTATCTGTTCTACTCGGGCTACGTCGTGCTGGCCTACTGGTGGGCACGCAGCGTGGCAGCCGCCGACGCATCGACGCATGGCGATGCCTTCCGGCAGGCCAAGCGTGAGACTGCCCGGTTCTACTTCGCCCGCATCCTGCCGCGCACGCTGGCCCATGCCGCCGCCATCGAATCCGGCGCGGACACGCTGATGGCGATGGACGACATCCGCTTCGGCGAGTGATCCGGTACTGGAGGAGCGCGGGCGTCGCGCTCCTCCGAACAAAAGCCGCGCCGGATACACATTTCGTCAACATTTGGGTATAACCTGCTTCTCCATGGAAGCAGACAGAGCTCAGCTTCACCTGGTACAGACCGGTTCTCTTTCCTCGCCGGTTCCGTCTCCGTCGTCCCCCCGTCCCCACCCCGCCGCCCTGCGACTGCTGTCGCTGGATGCGCATGGCCGCGTGCTGGACTGGATCAACTGGCAGGACGCAACCTGTCTGTACGCGCGCGGTGCAGTCGCATGGACGCTGGGCGACCCCTGCCTGCATGTGCACGGCGGCGTCTCCCGGCTGACCGGCGAGCAGAGCCTGATCGAACTGCACCCGATCGTGGCCTCGCGCGGCCATGCCCGCGCGCATGCCCTGTCGCCCACGCCGACGCTCACCAACACCGCGCTGTTCGCCCGCGATGCCCATCTGTGCCTGTACTGCGGGCATGAGTACGCGCGCCCCCACCTGACCCGCGACCACGTGCTGCCCCTGTCCAAGGGCGGCAAGGACATCTGGGAAAACGTGGTGACGGCCTGCTTCCACTGCAACTCCCGCAAGAGCAACCGCACCCCGCAACAGGCGCACATGCCGTTGCTCGCGGTGCCGTACCGGCCGAGCTGGATCGAGCACCTGATCCTCTCGAACCGCAACATCCTGGCCGACCAGATGGCATTCCTGAAGGCCCAGCTGCCGAAGAAGTCCAAGCTGTCCGCTTGATTCACGGGCAGCATGCCCGGCCCACACGCGCGGAAAGGCGGTCGCCGACGCGAACCACGAGAGGTCGATCGCAAGCGCACGCGGCCATGCTGCCCGACCCGGGGACGCCCTGACGCACCCGCTGGCGAGGAACGCAGGGATGATGCCTGCCCGACCCTCGCCACGACCTTCCTGAACCGCCGTGGGGGACCCCACGCCGGCTTCACGCGCTTGCTTGCCCCACTTCACATCAGGGGGGGACAATGACGCCTCAGAAGAAGCCTGCTGCCGATGATCGCCCCCGACCGCTATCCCCGCCTTTCACGCATCCACGTTCCGGCCGACCTGCGCCAGTTCGACGAATCCGAACTGCCTGCCATCGCCGAGGAGCTGCGGGGCTACCTGATCGAGTCGGTGGGCAAGAGCGGCGGACACTTCGGCGCCGGCCTGGGCGTGATCGAACTGACGGTCGCCCTGCACTACCTGTTCGATACACCGCGCGACCGCCTGGTGTGGGACGTCGGCCACCAGACCTATCCGCACAAGATCCTGACCGGCCGACGCGACACCATCCACACGGTCAAGCAGAAGGACGGCGTGGCGCCGTTCCCGAAGCGCGACGAAAGCGAGTACGACACGTTCGGCGTGGGCCATTCGTCCACGTCGATCTCCGCCGCGCTAGGCATGGCGATCGCGCTGCAGCAGCAGGGCGACGACCGCAAGGTCGTGGCGGTGATCGGCGACGGCGCGATGACGGCCGGCATGGCCTTCGAAGCGCTGAACCATGCCGGCGGCATGGAGCCCGAGCCCAACCTTCTGGTGATCCTCAACGACAACCAGATGTCGATCTCCGAGAACGTCGGCGGCCTGACCAAGATGCTGGGCCGGCTGAGCAGCAGCCGCACGCTCAACGCATTGCGCGAAGGCGGCAAGAAACTGCTGGGCGACAAGAAGAAACCGCCGGCCCGATTCATGCGTCGCTGGGAAGAGCATTGGAAGGGCATGTTCGTGCCGTCCACGCTGTTCGAACAGATGGGCTTCCACTACACCGGTCCGATCGACGGCCATGACGTCGAAGCCCTGGTCGGCGCGCTGAAGACGCTCAAGACCCTCAAGGGTCCGCAACTGCTCCACATCCTGACCACCAAGGGCAAGGGATACGAACTGGCCGAGGGTGACCAGATCGGTTACCACGCCGTGGGTCCGTTCGATCCCGAGAAAGGCCTGGTCAGCAAGGGGGGTACGAAGAAGCCCACCTACACCGACATCTTCAGCGACTGGCTCTGCGATATGGCCGCCGTCGAACCCAGGCTGCTGGGCATCACCCCGGCGATGCGCGAAGGCTCGGGCCTGGTGCGCTTCAGCAAGGAATATCCCGAGCGCTACTTCGACGTCGCCATCGCCGAACAGCACGCCGTGACGCTCGCGGCGGGCATGGCCTGCGAGGGCMGSAAGCCGGTGGTSGCGATCTATTCGACCTTCCTGCAGCGCGGCTACG